>DATENM010000081.1 GCA_035275065.1 Blastocatellia bacterium | reverse complement strand
CGAAATTCCTTGTCGGGTAAGTTCCGACCTGCACGAATGGCGTAACGATCTGGCGACTGTCTTAACGAGCAGCACAGCGAATTTGTAGTTCCGGTGAAGATGCCGGGTACCCGCGTCTAGACGGAAAGACCCCGTGGACCTTTACTATAACTTGATAGTGAATCCGGGCGTTGGATGCGTAGGATAGGTGGGAGGCTTTGATCTCGGGCTTTCGGGCTCGGGGGAGCCAACGGTGAAATACCACCCTTCCTGCGTTTGGATTCTAACCTACTCCCGTCATCCGGGAGAGGGACACTATCAGGCGGGTAGTTTGACTGGGGCGGTCGCCTCCTAAAATGTAACGGAGGCGCGCGATGGTTGGCTCAGGGTGTTTGGAAATCACCTGTAGAGTGCAAAGGCATAAGCCAGCCTGACTGTGAGACAAACAAGTCGAGCAGAGACGAAAGTCGGCCTTAGTGATCCGGCGGTTCCATATGGAAGGGCCGTCGCTCAACGGATAAAAGGTACCCCGGGGATAACAGGCTGATCCTGCCCAAGCGTCCACAGCGACGGCAGGGTTTGGCACCTCGATGTCGGCTCATCGCATCCTGGGGGTGCAGAAGCTCCCAAGGGTTCGGCTGTTCGCCGATTAAAGCGGTACGTGAGCTGGGTTTAGAACGTCGTGAGACAGTTCGGTCCCTATCTGGCGTGGGCGTAGGAGAATTGATGGAATCTGATGGTAGTACGAGAGGACCCCATTGGACCAACCTCTAGTGTACGAGTTATCGTGCCAACGGTATCGCTCGGTAGCTATGTTGGGCAGGGATAAACGCTGAATGCATCTAAGCGTGAAGCCCGACCAGAGATTAGTTCTCCCTATGAGATCCGTAGAAGACTACTACGTTGATAGGCTGGGTGTGTAAGCGTGGTAACACGTTTAGCTTACCAGTACTAATTGATCCATCGGCTTGACCATAAGATTTGCTCGTTGCAAAACTGGTCAGTCACTAGCTCTCTTCGGAATTTGCCATTCGATTATCTGAGGGCACTCGATCTTTTATAATTTTTCCGGTGGTTATGTCGTAGGGGTCACACCCGTTCCCATCCCGAACACGGAAGTTAAGTCCTACGGAGCCGATGGTACTGCATGGGCAACTGTGTGGGAGAGTAGGTCGCTGCCGGGATTAATTCACAAGCAAAAGCTCGCTGCATAAAACCAGCGGGCTTTTCGCTTTTTGCGGCCAGTTTCTCGTCGCGCCGCTTCATCGTTTCGAGCCTTTCATCTATAATCACACTGTCCGTTTTGCCGGGGTGGCGGAATGGCAGACGCAGAGGACTTAGCTGTTTGAGCACGTCGGAGGGAAACGCCGGCGTGAATGGAGTCAAAGTCGGTGAACCCTTAACAGGTCATGCTGATGGCAACGCCGAGCTAAGGCTAGGGGATTGGACAATTGATCGTGTGATCAGATTGTATGAAAACAAGATATACAGATGATGAACTGATCAATGCCGTTCAAACCTCTGTCTCGATTCGTCAAGTCTTGTCAAAGCTTGGGCTCGTTGAAGCAGGTGGAAACTATTCGATCATCAAGCGCCGGATTCAGTCGTTGAAGGTGGATACGTCTCATTTCACTGGAAAGGGCTGGAGAGGCGGCAGTCGGAGACCAGTCGTCAGTCCTAAACCCATCTGTGAGATTCTACAGATGGGAGTCGCTTATCAGAGTCATAAACTCAAACGGCGACTGTTTGCGGAAGGACTGAAGGCTCAAAGATGCGAGAACTGCTCAGGCAGTGAATGGATGGGGCGACCTATCCCTCTTGAGCTTGATCACGTCAACGGTGACCCGACAGATAATCGTTTAGAAAACCTGCGAATTCTTTGCCCAAATTGTCATGCGCTGACAGAGACTTATCGAGGCAGGAAACTAGCAAAGTGTAGAGACGAGACGGCTCCCTCCTAAACACCTTTCGAGGTGCATGGAGAAGGCATCGCCCAGACCACAAACGGCGCGACCCGGTAGCGAAAGCTATAGTGGTACGAAAATCCTCCGGCCCACAAGGCCGTGCGGGTTCGAGTCCCGCCCTCGGCATCCTTAGATCAGGCAAGTGGCTCGCTCGTGTGCCAGCCACTTGCTCGCTTTTTATCTCACACCGAGAGATGAATGCCCAAAGCGCGATCCATGCTTTTGGTCGTCCTGGCTGTGTTGATCGTGATAGCCGGCTTTGCCTTCATTCGACATCTCATCGATTTTCCAGTTTATTATGCCGCCGGCCAGTCGCTTCGCAGCGGTCGCACAGACCTCTATGCGCCCGACTTCGCGCTTGGGCGCGTGATGGACTATCGCTACCCGCCATTCTTCCTGCTCGCTTTCTGGCCTGTCTGGCTGTTACCCTACAAAGTCGCCGCCTACCTCTGGTATCTTCTGGGGATTGCCGAGATTGCCGGCATGGTTTTTTCAATCCGCCGAGCCCGGAGGATTGCGAAAGAGAAAAACCGGTTGTGGGTAGTCGTTGGCTTTGCGGTTACGCCATATTTCATCGCCATTCTGCATTACGGCAACGCCCATCTGCTGGCCATCTTTCTAATGTTTGCGGCTTGCGCCCTGGCCTTTAATCAGAAGCAGGTTCTGGCGGGCCTGGCAATGGCATCGGCCATCGCGATCAAGCTGACGCCGGCCCTCCTCCTGCCTTATTTTGCGATCAAAAGGCAATGGCGGCTGCTTGCCTCAGTTGTCACGCTTCTTGCTTTCATCTACGTCGCGCCGGCGACTTATTTTGGCTTCGCGAAGAACAACGAGCTGTTGAAGCAATGGTTCGAGCATGTCGTCGTCAGCCAGGAATTTCACGAAGCCAATGGCCCCATCAACCTGTCGCTCAAGGGGCAGTTGCGGCGCACGTTCTCGACGGTTGATTATTCGCAGAGAGTCGACGGCGATGTGCAATACCCCGCAGTCAATCTGGCCTCAGTCCCTCAGTCGCAGATCGATTTGGTTTGGATAGCGGTTTCCGTGTTGGCGGGTCTGGCCGTGTTTGGTTTGCTTGTCTACATTTCTCGCATCCGCCGCGCCGGAGATGGCGGAAGGGTTTTCGGCGAAACCTTCGCGCTCGAAATCGGGCTGTTGATTTGCCTGATGTTGTTCGTCGGGCCGCTGACCTCGAAGATCTATTTTATCGCGCTGCTGTGGCCGGTCACGGCGCTGGCGACATTCGCCTTCGACCACGTAACGCCGCAGGCAAAGCGCGTACGCGCCTTGCTGATCTTTATCGCCGCGATCAATTCAGTTTTGCCTTTGCTGCCTGGGCGCTGGCTTCAACGCTGGCTGCTGGTTCTTGGGGTAGATTTTTATGTGAATCTGCTGCTATTGCTGGCTCTAGGTTATGTGTTGTTTGCGGTGTACCGTCATGCCGGGTCGCGATCCGGCGAACCGCAAAGCTCATCCCCATTAACAGCCAGAACATCATGACGACTTCGCCGTCGCCAAAATTGAAATGCGCGAGCGAGCTGATGTTAAAGGCGATCAGGCTGCCCAGGCCGCCGAGCGCGACGCCCCACAACTCCCACCTTTCGTCATTCTTCAAGCGCTTCGCCAGCCGCCACAACTCGACGGCAAAAATCGTCATCATGGCGTAGTAGAGCAACAGCGCCGCCAGCCCCCACCAGACGGCAATTTGAATCGGCGTTGAATGAAAGTGGCCCGGCGGCAGCTTCCCGTTTTCGTAAAGCCCCCACTGCTCGTGCAGCTTGCCTTCGCTGCCCTTGCCGATGCCAAACAGCGGGTGATCTTTGATGATCGGCAAGGTCTCAGGCCACACCGTCAAACGCCATGCGAAGCTGCCTTCTTCGGGGTCAAGGAAGCTGATGCCGCGCGCCCGCTCGACCATCACGTAAGCCAGTGGCGCGGCGAGCAGCAGCGTCACCATGCCAAAGAGCAAGACTCGCCGGCGCGAGCTGGCGTAGGCCATGCAGGCCAGCGCAACCGTCAGGCCGATCATCGCCGCGCGCGTCGAGGTGAACAGGATGGTCGTCGCGATCAGCAGAATCATGGCTCCGAGAAACCAGCCGAGGCGCGAACGCTTACGCGGCAGCGCGATCAGCATCCCAATCGCCAGCGCGGCAATCAATTGCAGCACTTCGGCATAGGTTTCATAGTGGCTGTAGAAACCACTGACGCGAAAGTTGCGGCCCGGTGATGTGGTGATGCCGAGCCGCTCCGTGCCCCCTTCGAAGCGCCTCAGGTCGGTGCGCGATGCGTAGACCGGGCGCACGGCTTCGCTGCGCTGCACTTGTAGGCGCAGCGGGCCGCGCTGCTCATCAATGATGCGCGACAGGGCTTCGAGAGACGGCACCGGTTTATCATCCACCTCAATGATGACGTCGCCGACTTGAATGCCGCTGCTCGCCAGCGGACTGTCTTCGCGCAGGGTGTCAATGCGCAGACCGCGACCTCTGGCGATCTGCACGCCGCTGGCGACGACGTTCGCAAAACATGAAAGGACGATAGCCAGGGTCAGCCACCTCACCATGCGCGCGCTCGTCACCTTATTGCTGACGAAATAGAAGGCGAGAAAGAAGGCCGGGCTGCGCAAGCCTTTGACGCTGACAATTTGATCGTAGGAGAGGAACGAAGAAATAACACAGCAGGCAAAGAACCCAAGCAGCGCCAGGTCAACCGGCGTGCGACGGATTTCCAGCTTGCGGCTGGCCGCGATCTGCACGGCCCAGGCCAGCAGGCCGATAAGAAAGGCACTTTGTGTGATGGCGATTGAGTGCGGCGCAAACAGCGCGTACAGCGCCAGCGAGACGAGAATGATGGGCTCAGTAATTCGGGTAATTTTCGACTGGCTCTCGGCGGGCCGGGTGGCGGCACTCTCGTTGCTCAAATCGTGTCAACCTCGACATCGCAATCTTCTTAAACCTGCACAAGTCACGGGAGATCTATCATTCTAAGCCGCACAGGCCGGCAACGCAAATCGCCCGGCACCCGTCGAAGCGCAATGCGAAAGGCTCGGACTGTGCCATGAGCCCACGCTTGACCCGCCCATGGGTTTGATGTAGTTTCAAATCATAGCGCCCAATATAGAGAGGCGGCGCTGGGCTGCAATATTTTAGACAGATGGAGTTAAATCATGAGCGCACACAACGAAAGTAATCCCGCAAACGACGCGGCGGATGCGGTCAGAAAAGCATTCGCGGCACTGCCATTCGAGCAGCAGGTCTGCACCATGTTGCGCATAGAACTCGATATGGTCGGCGACGTGGTTGAAACGGTCGTCAATGCGGCGGCGCGCGCCGCCAACGAGATCGCCGATGCCTTCTCAAGCAACCGTCCGGCGGCCTCCTCGGCGACCGACAGCCGGACGACGCCCGCCTGATCGTCTTATCCTGATTTGACGCTTGATTGAGTAACTGGGGTGATTGCCTTATGAGCGAAAGCATGCAACTCAGAGAGCCGCTCTATAAACTGATCGTTCGCTTCAATAACGGCGAAACGATTCACTATGTCGTTCAGGAGCCGATTGAATCCCGGCACATCGCGTCCGATACGCGATACGCCGTCATCAGTTGCTTCTCGCTGCAAAATCCAAGCGAATGCACGGACGTCACGGTGCTGAACCTGCGGGACGTTTCTTTCATCAAGACCGAGCGCGTCAGCCTCGACCAGATCGCCAACGAGCGGCGCACAGCCGGACTGCATGCGAGCAGCTCGTCAAAAGAGGATGACCGCCTGCCGAAGACGCTGGCGCAACTCCGCTTCATCTGAGCCGCGCTTGCCGATTCAACCGCCGGAGTCCTATTGATGCGATCCACTTTGTTCAATTCTGGCGCGCTGCTTTTGCTGCTGGCGCTGGCCGCCACGGCAATGGCGAAGCCCGATCTTCATAGCGACTTTGACGGCGCGCGCGCCTTCAATCACGTCAAGAAGCTCTGCGAGATGGGGCCGCACCCGTCGGGGTCCGAGGCGATCAAGCGCGTTCAGGATTATCTTGAAAAAGAGCTGAAAAGCTACGGCCTGAAAGTCACCGAAGACCGCTTCGAGGCCGAGACGCCGAAAGGCACGGTGCCGATGAAAAACATCATCGGCGAGCTTACGGGCGAGCGCCCTGAAGTCGTCTTAATCACCGGCCACTATGACACCAAGCGGCAGGCGGGCTTCGTCGGCGCCAACGACGGCGGTTCGAGCGCCGCGACCGTGCTTGAGATGGCGCGGGCGCTCTCAAAGACCAAGCCCGCTTACACCCTCTGGTTCGTCCTCTTCGATGGCGAAGAAGCGGTCGTCGAATGGGGCGCGATGAACGGTATGGATAACACCTACGGCAGTCGTCATCTGGCCGCAAGGATGCGCAACGAGGGCACGCTCAAACAGACGCGGGCGATGCTGCTTGTCGATATGATCGGCGACAAGAACCTCAACATCAAACGCGAAGGCGGCAGCACGCGCTGGCTGGTTGACCTGATCTGGGACGCTGCATGGAAGGCCGGTTACGCGAAAAACTTTCCGCGCGATGAACATGACATCTCCGACGATCACCTGCCGTTTCTCGACGCCGGCATCCCGTCCGTTGACCTGATCGATTTCGACTATGGCCCGCAGCATTCCTACTGGCACACCAACCAGGACACGCTCGACAAGATCAGCGGCGAAAGCATGAAGGCGGTCGGCGACACACTGATTCAATCGCTGCCGGAAATCTTCAATCACTTGAAGGCGATGCCGACGCGCCCGCAGCCCGTTGTTCCGAGGGGAGTCGAGCATTGAAGCGCGTCGCGGTGATTGCCGGCGATGGGATCGGCCCGGAAGTCATTCGCGAAGCCGTGCTCGCCATCGAAGCCGCGCAAGCCATTTTCGGTTTCGACCTCCAACTCACCGCGTACGACTGGGGCGCGGACAAATACCTGGCGACCGGCATCTCAATGCCCGAAGGCGCGCTTGCGATGTTGGCTGCCGAGTACGATGCCATCCTCACCGGCGCGTTCGGCGACCCGCGCGTCAAGGACAACAAACATGCCGCCGACATCCTGCTCGGCATGCGCTTTGGCCTCGATCTCTACATCAACCTGCGCCCGATCAAATTGATTGCCGCGCGCCTTTGCCCGCTGAAAGATCGCAGCGAGCGCGACGTTGATTTTGTCGTCTTTCGCGAAAACACCGAAGGGCTCTACACCTTCATGGGCGGCAACTTCAAGAAAGGCACCGCCGACGAGATCGCCGTGCAGGAAGAGATCAACACCCGCAAAGGCGTTGAGCGCATCATCACCGCGGCATTTGAATATGCGCGCGCGACGGGCCGCAAGCGCGTGACCATGAGCGACAAGGCGAACGTCCTGACCTACGGCCATGACCTCTGGCAGCGCGTCTTCAAGGAAGTGGCGGCTCGCTATGCGGACATCGAAGCGAATCACCTCTATGTTGACGTGCTGACGATGTGGATGGCGCTCGACCCCGGGCGCTTTGATGTCATCGTGACGAACAATCTATTCGGCGACATCATCACCGATTTAGGCGCGGCGTTGCAGGGCGGCTTGGGGATGGCGGCTTCGGGCAACATCCATCCGGGCCGCGTCTCGTTGTTCGAGCCGGTGCATGGAAGCGCGCCGCAGTTCGCCGGCAAGAACGTCGCGAATCCCGTGGCGGCAATTCTCACCGCCGCGATGCTGCTCGATTACGTCGGCTACAAAGAAGCGGCAGCAGGCGTAGAGCAGGCGGTCGAAGCGGCGGTGCGCGCCGGCGAGACGACGGCAGACATCGGCGGCCGTTTGTCCACCACGGAAGCCGGCGAGGCGATATGCAGCCGTCTACGCGCCGCCTCGCGGCAATGAGGCGGAGTTAAAGTGATTTGCGCGCGTGGCCGTTTGTTTTGGCGACTTCCTGAACCTTGAGGCGGGTGTTGAAGTCAGCAAGCGCGCTCGTCATATAATGCCGGACTCGCGTGAGGCGAACCCGCGTCGAGGTCAACTCCAGCAGCGTCTGCTTGACATCGTTCTCAATCGGCAGCAGGCCGGCAAGCAACAAAGAAAACGCTTCGGGGTCATCGGGCAGTTCCTGAACCGTGGGGATGCCCGGCTCGTCAAGCGACTGGGCGGCTTCGAGAAACTCGTTGGCCATCGCCTGGATGTCTTCGACCATGCGGATCAGGTCAGCCCCCGGCTCCAGCTCATCGCCGAACGTTTCGACCGCCGCAATCAAATAAGGCTCGGCTTGTCGCAAGGCCGTCACGCGGTAACGAATCAACCCGGTTGACAGCACATTCATGCGCCCCTGTTCGAGCGGCATCACGGCGTTGATCTTGGCGATGCAGCCGACGCTGCCGACGGCGGGCGGCGTTTCCCGCCCGATCTGCGCGTCGGAGCGGTACGACAGCCCGAACATCCCACCGCGGTCCACTGCAAACCGCATCATCGCTTTGTATCGTTCTTCAAAGATATGCAAGGGCAGCAGGGCACCGGGAAAAAGCACCGTAGCGAGGGGAAAGAGCGGCAACTCGGTGATGTCTTCAATCTCGTCATGATCCATGTTTGAGAGTATACCACTCGCTGCCGCCGCCGCTAAATCGCATCGCTGATACGTTTCAGACTGAATTATTGACTGTGTCAGACCCCTATGCTACTTTGCAGACGGATGATTACAGGCTTTAACACAGACGTTCAGCACGAGGGGCAAGTCTATCACGTACAGACTGAAGACCGCGGCCACAACAACCCCGTGCTCGAATCGCTGGTCTACATCGGCGGCACTATCGTCGCCAAGAAGATGACGCCGTACGCCGAGCAGTTGAGCCAGGGCGCTGACGAGACATTGATTGCTGGACTGTTGAAGCGCCAGCATCAGGTCATTATCGCCGCGATCAAAACCGGGCGCGTACGCGAGTTGATTGCGCACTATGCCAGTCAATCGTCTTTGAGTGAGGCGCCGTCGCCTGCACCCAGCCAGGACGAAGCTAAAGAGTCGAGAGCGGCGAGGCCGAAACGCTCAAGCGGCACTCATGCGAAACGCGTGAGCGGCAGCCTGTCGTCATCGCACGGGCAGCCGCCTCAACGTGCGCAGAGCCAGCCGCAGGCCAGGCCGCCCGCCATGCGCACGACCTCGATGCTTGGCTCGCCGCGCCGACCCGAGCCGACGCCTGCCAAGCCCGCGTCGCCGATGCCCGCGTCGCCGATGCCCGCACAGGTGACGCTCGACACCCGGCCCACCAGTACGACGGCGCGGCGCGCGACCGGCACGCTCGACCTCGACCAGGTAATTAACGAGTACATGAAGCGCAACAACGAGCAGGGCAAGCTTGAGCTGCGGGTGATTACGCCGAGCGCTTTCATTGCCGGCAAGACCGCCGGCCTGCGCGTGCAGGTACTCTGCAACGCCATCGCCGAACCGGAAGCGGTGGTGACGATCAAGATCATCGGCACGGCATTCAAGCCGCAAGTCCACATTGGCCGCGCGGGCCGCGATGGCATTGCCAACTTCAGCTTATCGCTGCCGTCATTCTCAGCCGGCACCGCCGCCATCGTCATCGAAGCGCAATCAAACCGCGGGCGCGGCGAGCTGAAACATTTGATCCGCAGAGCGTAAGACTCATCGAATATGACCATCGTTTTGAACGGAGAGCCCAAAGAGATTCCTGCCGACCTGACCGTTACCGAATTGATCGAAACGCTCGGCCTGCCGTCTGAACGCCTCGCCATCGAAGTCAACCGCCGCATCATTCGCCGCGCCGACTGGCCCGCGACGACGCTCGCCGAAGGTGACAAAGTCGAAGTCGTCCATTTCGTCGGCGGCGGTGCGTAAGCCCTGCCATTTCGCACCCCACCCGGTAACCCGCAAGCTCACTGCCGCGTCGCCTATCCCTTTGAAAATCGTTTTGAACGGAGTATGATGGGCACAACTTTGATGTGGTAAGGAACACGTATTACAAACCTCCCCTAAGTTGAAGAAGATCGGGCAAAGGATCGAGAGTCAGTGCGGCAAGGTTTCTTTCTGCTTTGGCAAGCTTCCGGGTCTTGGCAAAGACGGCGACGGTTGTGGCCAACCGTCATTGCCCTGGCCTTGATGACTCTCCCGCCGCAGGCGCGGGCGGCGCAGTATCGCTTCGACTCGTGGACGACCGCTAGCGGCCTGCCGCAGAACACTGTCCACAGCATCGTCCAGACTCCGGACGGGTATCTGTGGTTCACGACCTTCGATGGGCTTGTCCGCTTTGACGGCATCCGCTTCACAGTCTTTGACAGGGGCTACACGAAAGGCATCCTCAGCAATCGCTTTACGGCACTGTTTGTCGACCGTGATGGGGCGCTGTGGGCGGGGACAGAAGACAGCGGCCTCGTCATTTATCGCAACGGCGTCTTCGTCCCTTATCCGATCACCGATCAGTCGAGAAGAATCTCGGAAATCCACGCGATCAAGCCCGACCCTGAAGGTCGCCCGCTCATCACCACTGCGGACGGCCCGCTTTCCCTACATGACGGTAAGCTCACCGCCGCCCCGCCGGACTATGATGCCCCCAACACACGGTTTTATCGCGCCCCTTCAGGGACGCTGTGGACTTTGGATCAATATGGCGTCACGCAGTCCAAGGCAGGGCATGTCATCCAATACGCTTTCCATCTCGATTTCTCGCACGAGCTTCACCGGCACATGACTTTCTACGAGGATCATCGGGGCGGCCTCTGGTTCGGGGATTACGGCAGCCTTTACAACTTGCATGATGGCGCGGTGACTCGCTACCTGCCCGATCATGGCCTTCCCAGGCTCCCCGCCTTCACGGTCTTGCGTCCCTACTGCGAAGACGACGGCGGCGGCCTGTGGGTGGCCGTCGGCAGGAATAATCAAATCACCAGCCTCGGCGTGATGCGCTTTAAAGACGGTCGCTACACGCTCTACGGCAAGGCCGAAGGGCTTCTGGATAACAAGATCAACCAGATATTCAAAGACCGCGAAGGCACGATCTGGGTCGGCATGCCAGGCGGCTTGAACTGCATCCACAAACAGGTCATCACGGCCTACTCGACCGAAAGTGGACTGCTCAATAAAGAGATCTACCCGCTGCTGGAAACCGCCGATGGCGAAATCCTCGCCGGCACTCTGGGAATCAGCCGATTCAAAGATGGCAAGTTCAGCACGTTCATAGGTGGCGCGACGTTTGGCGTGACCTCGCTTTGGAAAGAGCCGAACGGACGCTTGTGGATCGGCACCAATGGCTTGCTGTACTGGTATGCAAACGGCAGGCGGTATCTTCACGATGCGATCAACAACGGCAACAACGTCTGGGCGATTCGCGACGATGGCCAGGGCAACCTCTGGGTCGGTACGTCTGAAGGCTTATACAAATTTCGTGACGGCAAGCTGGTCGCGCGCTACACGGCCGCCGATGGCTTGCCAGGCGACGACGTGAAGGTCATTCACCGAGCAAGCGACGGCACGCTCTGGTTCGGCACCTACGGCGGGCTGGCGCAGCTCAAAGATGGCCGGTTCATCTCTTACACAAGCGCCGACGGACTGACGGGCGATCATGTGCGCTCGCTCTACGAAGATGCCGAGGGCGTGCTCTGGATCGGCACCTACGACGAAGGCTTAAGCCGGTTTCAAGGCGGGCGCTTTGTCAACTACCGTGTGCAGAACGGGCTATTCAACAACGGCGTCTTTCAGATCCTCGAAGACCATCAGGGGCGCTTCTGGATCAGCTCGAACAAAGGCATCTACCGCGTCGACAGGCGCGACTTGGATGATTTCGCGGAGGGGCGGATCAAAGAAATCCACTGCGTCGCTTACGGCAAGCAAGACGGCATGCGCAACATCGAATGCAACGGCGGGCGGCAGCCGGCAGGACTCAAATCGCGCGACGGCAAGCTGTGGTTTCCGACGATGGATGGCGTCGTCGTGATTGACCCGGACGCCGCCATCATCAATGAATTGCCGCCGCCCGTGCTGATCGAGCAGATTACGACCGACCGCAGCCCGGTCGATTATTCAAAAGATGTCATCTTGCAACCGGGACAGGACGATCTGGAGATTGCTTACACGGCGCTGAGCTTCATCAAGCCTGAGCAGATCAAGTTCAAATACCGCCTCGAAGGCAAGGACGACGAGTGGACGGAGGCCAACAATCGTCGCGTCGCCTATTACCCGTACCTGCCGGCGGGCCGCTACACCTTTCGGATCATCGCCGCGAACCAGGACGGCATCTGGAATCTGGAAGGCGCAAGCATCCGCATCATCGTGCTCGCGCCATTTTATCAGCGCTGGTGGTTTCTGCTCGCTTGCGGCGTCGCGGTCGCCGGTGTTGCGCTGTTGATCTTCAGGGCGCGCGTTGCCGGCTTGAAGAAAAAACAGGCGGCGCAGCAAGCCTTCTCGCGGCAGTTGATTGAGCTGCAAGAACAGGAGCGCAAGCGCATCGCCGCCGAGCTGCACGACAGCCTCAGTCAGAATCTGGTAATCATCAAGAACCGCGCGCTCATCAGCCTCGGCGAACGCCACGACCCGGAGCAGGCTTTCGAGCAGATGGAAGAGATCAGCGAGGCCGCCGACCAGGCGCTCAGTGAGGTGCGCGAGATCGCTCACGACCTGCGGCCCTTCCAGATCGACCGGCTCGGCCTGACGCGCGCCCTCGAAGCGATGGTCAGAAGGGCGAGCACCAGCGGGCTGCGCTTCATCGTCAGCATAGACAATCTCGACGGGCTGCTGTCGCCGGAGATGGAGATCAATCTCTATCGCATCATTCAAGAGAGCCTCAACAACATCATCAAGCATTCCGCCGCCACAGAAGCGTGTGTGCGCATTGCACGAGTCGAGCAGGCTCTCGACATCACCGTCGAAGACAACGGCAAAGGCTTCACGCCGGCGACCGCGCCCGGCGCTTCGCTCAATGGCGGCGGCTTCGGGCTGCTCGGCATCACCGAAAGGGCGCGCATTCTCGGCAGCCCTGTGCTGATCGAGTCGGCACCGGGGCGCGGCTGCAAGCTCTCTCTCAAACTGCCGCTCAAGGATGGCAAGCCATGACCCGCGAGATACGAATCTTAATTGCTGATGATCATCCCATTGTGCGACAGGGGCTGCGCTATGTAATTGAGCGCGACACGCAGCTCAAGATCGTCGCCGAAGCCGGCGATGGCCGGACGGCGTTCGAGACCTTGATCGCCCTGCGGCCAGAGGTCGCCATCCTCGACATTGACATGCCCTGCATGAACGGCCTTGAAGTCTTGCGCGCGATTGGCCAGGCGGGCCTGGCGGTAGCCGTGATCGTCCTCTCAGTCCACCGCGAGGAAGAGTTCTTCCAGGAGGCGCTGAGCCTGGGGGCGCGCGGCTACGTGCTGAAAGACAGTGTCACCACAGACATTCTGGCTTGCATCCACGCCGTCGCCCGCGGCGAGAATTTCGCCAGCCCGGCGCTGACCGCTTACCTGTTCAAGCAGGCGCGGCGAGCCGAGCCGCCGCCTTTCGACATCGAAAGCCTGACGCCGACCGAGCGCGCGATACTCAGGCTGATCGCCGAGTACAAGACCAGCAAACAGATCGCCGACCAACTGCACATCAGCCCGCACACCGTCCGCACACACCGCCAGAACATCTGCGCCAAGCTGGCGCTCGAAGGCAATCATGGCCTGATGCGCTTCGCGCTGGAACACAAAACCAAACTCTGACCGCGTTTGCCTTCTCCTGCCTCGCAACACCGCGATGAATCCGCCCGCCTACGCTCTCGAGCGTAGGCAAAAGGTGCGCACCCACAGGCGCAAAATACGCTCAAGAGCGAATGTTCAAGCGATAACTTTTGCGCCATGATGCGACCGTCATTATTCGGGCCTCAAAGGATCACATGAAAGTGCTGATCGTCGAAGACAGCCGGCCTATGCGCCGCATACTGCGCCAGGTCGTCGGCAAGCTGGCCGATGAGGTTTACGAATGCAGCGATGGCTCAGAGGCGTTGGCTGCTTACGGCGAGCGTCGTCCCAACTGGGTGCTGATGGACATCAAGATGGAAGGCTGTGATGGGCTGATGGCGACGCGCAAGATCACGGCGAGCTTCCCGGATGCACGAGTGGTGATCGTCAGTAACTACGATGACGAAGATATGCGCCAAGCGGCGCACAAGGCCGGAGCCGTTGGCTTCGTGGCAAAAGATAACCTGCTCGACCTGCGCCGACTGCTGGCCGCGAAAGCTTGACCGATAGTGCTTGATCGCCAGGGACTGCCGATGACGCGGCCCGACATCAAGCATTAGGTAATTAACTAAAACCCTAAATGGAGGAAATCAAATGCAAACCAACAACAGGAAGAAATTGAGCGCTAGCGCAATCCTCATGGCCGTCGCCTTTTTGCTGCTCGCGCAACCCTTGTCGCTGCTGGCAGACGCCACTGCCATCTCCCAGCCCTCCGGCGTTGCCCCGGTCGAAGCGAGCGCCGCACCTCCCACTTCGACCTCTAAGGAAATATTGACCAAAACCATGAAAGACGGGCAGGAGGTGGAGGCGCTATACATTAAATACGTGACCGATTTCAGAGAGACATGGAATACCATCGGCAGGCCGTATTCAGAGGTGGCCGAATGTTCGTTTTGGCATCCGCAAATTCCAGCCGGGTATCAATCACTTGGCGATTATGTGGTGGCCAAGGTGCCCTATGAAGCTCAGGATAATCCCACCAACAAGGTCGCCGTCGTGGCGGTTAAAGCGCCGGTAGGTTCAGAGGCGTTAAAATCCCCGGTCGATTATAAAGAAGTCTGGAACACGACCGGGTATAGCGGTAAATATAATGTCTCGGTTTGGGAGCCCGTGCCACCGCCGGGCTATGTTGGGCTGGGCGTGGTGACGCTGAAGTACGGAGAGGGCGTCTCGCACGCGAAGCCCAAGCTAGATGCCATCACCTGTGTGCGGAAAGACCTGACCGAGGTTGGCCGACTCCGTGACAAGCCGGTGTGGAAGTACAACAAGCACGGGCAACATGATGATCCTTTCAGCGCCTGGGAAGTGGACATAACCGAAGGCCCACTTGATGCGTACATTCGGATATCGGCGAACAGCTTTGTGGGCCACCGGTCGACGGACAGGCCGCGGGAGACGGAGACCACCCCGCTCAATGTTCTGAAGCTGATCATGCCCAACAAGACGCATCAGGAGATTTCGCTGACCCAGCAGGAACGGACCGATAAGCTGACCAGTCTTGGCGTGCCCACGCAAAATGACCATACCCAGTGGATCGTTACTCGGACCACCGAGGTTCCCTTTGTTTCGGTGGTTGATCGTAACCGAACGACGCGATGGAAGATCGATAATTCGCCGGGTTACATTCTGGAAAGGAGCGAAGCCTGGCAATGTCTGAGCACCATGCACGCCGGCAGCGGCGCTTACGAGTACACGCATTCGGATAAGGTGGGCTGGAGCAAAGAAGAGCGAACCACGGTGTCCGAGACGCTGGGCATAAAGGTCGGCGTCGAAGCGGGATATTCGGGGCCGGGCGGCGGCGGCGGCAGTTTCAAAGTTTCGACCGAATTGAACTACGAGTTTGGCATCCAAAGCGAGTCCGCTTCAAGTCAATACGCCGAGCAAACGGTCGAAACCAAGATCACGATTCCATCCAAGAGTGCGGTTGCCAGATGGTCCCGCTCCGTGCGCTTCCGCGTATTAAGAGCTAATGGTGAAGAGGTGTATAGCAAGATCCTGCACACCACTGACACCGCTCTGATTGAGTATGGCCCCACAGCCAAAACGTTTGCCAACAATAGCAAGCTAGCCGAATGACCAGGCGGGTAGGGGACTGAGCGCAGGGCTTAATTCGCCTCATCTCCTGGCGCAGCCGACCGACGTAGCCGGGCTGGTAGCCGCAAGGCCACCAGCCCGGCTACGTCATTCTTGCCGGCATCCTAGCAAATCGCTTGACGGTCTCAAATCGTCCTGATTAAAGTAGTAGCCACTACCTTAAATAGTCTGAGAAGTCGGAAACATCAGCATCCACCTTATGAAAGATATGGAGCCCCCGCCGCCACTGGCCGGCGACGACGCTCGCCGAAGGTGACAAAGTCGAAGTCGTCCATTTCGTCGGCGGTGGCGCGGCGTAAGCGACGAGGCCGGCTCACCTCTCCCGCCTTCAGATCAATTGCCGCAAGTCACGGCCCCCGCGTCCCTGCGCCCTTCAAATGCTGTTGTCCTTTGCATACGCGACCGGTAACATAACGGTGAGGCGGGCCGAAGCATCAGGTTGAATCTGAAGCCGAGCGGCCCGCAGGTTTGGATTAAGTTTCATGACGGGTAATCAATTATGACAGACGCATTCATCATCGCCGGGCGCGAGTTTCGCTCACGCCTGATTCTCGGCAGCGGCAAGTATGCGAGCAACGATCTCATGGAGCGGTCGCTGGCGGCGGCGGGCGCCGACATGGTGACGGTCGCCGTGCGCCGCGTGAATCTCACCGATAAGTCGAAAGAGTCGCTGCTCGATCATATTGACCTGAAGAAGTACCACATCCTGCCGAACACCGCCGGCTGTTATTCGGCGGACGAAGCCATTCGCACAGCCATGCTGGCGCGCGAAGTGCTGGACAACAACTGGATCAAGCTCGAAGTCATCGGCGACGAGCGGACGCTGTTCCCCGACAACGCCGGGCTGCTCGAAGCCACCCGCGCGCTGGTCAAAGAAGGCTTCATCGTGCTGCCATACTTCAATGACGATTTGATCGTCGCGCGCCGTTTGATCGATGCAGGAGCGTCGGCCGTCATGCCGTTGGCGGCGCCCATCGGGTCAGGCCTGGGCATACAGAACTTCACCAACCTGCGCATCCTGCGCGAGATGATCACGGAGGTGCCGCTGATCGTTGATGCGGGTGTCGGTACGGCCTCTGATGCGACGCTGGCGATGGAGCTTGGCGTTGATGGCATCCTGATGAACACAGGCATCGCCGGCGCCGACGACCCCGTGGCCATGGCCGAGGCGATGAGCTACGCCGTGCGCGCCGGGCGATTGGCACACAAAGCCGGGCGCATCCCCCGAAAACTCTACGCGACCGCTTCGAGTCCGCTCGAAGGCGTCTCAAGATAAGGCAAAAGTAAAAAGTAAAAAGGCAAAAGTGGGCAGGGAATGAACAGGCGGCACAAGCCTGCGTGATTAATCCGGCCCCACACTTTTTACTTTTTACTTTTTACTTTTTACTTTCTGCATGGCGTGTGACACGAGTATCGAGAGCGGACTGTTTGCCGCCGGGCATCGGCTGATTGCCGGCGCCGACGAGGTCGGGCGCGGCGCGATTGCCGGGCCGGTCGTCGCTGCCGCGGTCATCCTTAATCCTTTCTGCTTGCCCGCCGGCATCAACGATTCCAAGCAACTCACACGGCGGCAGCGCGAGCGTTTGTTCGAAGAAATCAGCCAGAGCGCCCTCAGTTTTGCCATCGCCCGCATCGAGCATGACGAGATTGATCGCATCAACATTCATCGCGCCTCGCTGCGTGCGATGTGTGAGGCAGTAAAAGCATTGAATCCGATTCCTGACTATGTTTTAATAGACGGGAAATTTGATGTCCCCCAACTAGCCTGCCCCCAATCGGCGATTATTAAAGGTGATGGCCTATCCGTATCCATCGCGGCGGCGTCTATTCTGGCCAAGGTAACGCGCGACGCCTGGATGCGCGAAGCGGATCAGCAGTTCCCCGGCTATGGGTTTGCGCGGCACGTCGGCTACAACACGCGCGCGCACCAGCAAGCCCTCAGCCAGCTCGGCCCGTCGGCGATTCACCGCCTGAGCTTCCACGGCGTGCTCACCCGCCAAGCCGCCCTGGACCTGCAAGCAGAGGAGACGCCCCTACCGTCGCTTCCACCGAATGATTAAGCGCACCCCGCCGCCCTCGCTTTGAGTTCTGAAAAGTCCGTGAGGCGTTTGCCTTGGGGAGGGGTTTATGTCGTTAAACAAGTCGAAGGTTCTGCGCAGCGCCGAAAAATATGTCTTGCAGGGCAAGCTTCCCGCGGCTATAGACGAGTACCGCAAAGTCGTTGACGCAGATCCCGCAGACCTCACGACCATCAACACGCTCGGCGACCTCTATGTGCGCGCCGGTCGCATCCAAGACGCGATTACGAATTTCTCGCGCATCGCCGACAGCTACCGCGAAGGCGGCTTCACCTTGAAGGCCATCGCGATGCTGAAGAAGATCTCCAAGCTCGACCCGACCAATATCGAAACGGCGATGAAGCTGGCGAACCTTTACTCGCAGCAGGGGCTACTGGTCGAAGCCCGGCAACAGTATCTGCAAGTCGCCGACGCTTACGCGCGCAAAGGCGAGACCCGCAAGGCGCTCGAAGCCTATCAGAAGATTGCCGACCTCGACCCCGCGAATACCTCCGTGCGCATGAAGCTCGGCGAGATTTACTTGCGCGAAGGCTTCACCGATCAGGCGCACGAGTCGTTCATCATGGCGGGCGGCGAATTCCTCCGCAAAGGCGACACGGAACAGGCGCTCAACGCCAACCTCAAAGCGATTTCGATCAAGTCCGATTCCATGCAGGCGCTCACCGCCATTGCGACGATCTACACGCAGCACGGCCAGATCGACCGCGCCATCAACCTGCTCTGCGATGTCTTCGAGCGCAACCCCGGCGACGTCGAGCTGTTGACGATTCTGGGCCGCACTTACCTGCAAGCCGGCATGATGGACGACGCCGAGCGCACCTTCCTCAGCCTGGTCGAGCTGGATCGCAACCGCTATCACTATCTGCTCGAAGTCGGGCGACGTTTCTTGCAGATGGGCGACCTCGACCGCGCCGCCGAACAGATAGACGGCTGCCTCGACGTCCTCATCGGCAAGCGCGAAGAGGACAAGGCCATAGATTTCCTGCGCAAGATTTTAGACCGCGACATGAATCACGTCGGCGGACTCAAGCGGCTGGTGCAAATCTTTTTGCGCATCCGCGAAGACCACAACGTCATCGCCACGCTCAACTCGCTGGTCGAAGCGGCCATGCGCAAGGGCGACGACGAATCGGCCATCGAAGCGCTCAAAGAGCTGGCGCGCATGGAGCCGGACGAGCCGATGCACTTGCAGCGCCTCTACACGCTCGGCGTCAAAGACATCGTTGAATCAGGCGCGCCGGATGTGGTGCGCGCCACCGGGCCGCTCGATTATGGCGCCGCGGCCTTTGACGACACCTTTGTGGTTCGCCAGGTCTCGGAAGCCGAGATTCTTGCAGGGCACGGGCAGGTCACGCACGCCATCGACATCCTCACGGGCATTCTGCAACACGCGCCGGAGAACGTGCAGGTGCATTTGAAGCTCAAAGACATCTACCTGCGCGCCGGGCAGATGGACAAAGCGGCGCAGGAGTGCCTGGAGCTGTCGCGCATTCACGAACGGCGCGGCGAGGCGGCGCGCGCCAGCGACTATCTGGCCGAAGCGCGGCAACTCAACCCGCTGCTCGATACTTCCGCGGAAGAGAGGGCGGCACGGACAAACGATTGGATGGGCGAGGCGAGCAGTTCATTCGATTACGCTGCCGCCGCGGCCCCGCCAAACGGCAACGGCAATGGCAACGGCGCAGGCCACGCGAACGGCTTTGAACTTCCCGAGTCGCCAGCCGAGATGGACTGGAGCCGCTACCAGACAGGGATGTTGAGCGACGTTGGGGGCTTTGTCACCGTGCCCGGTCAAGGCGCGGCGACAAATGGCCTGAATGCCTCGGCACATGCGCCGGACGGCGCGATGGCCGCGCTCGCCGACTCGCAGGGCTTCCGTTACAGTGACACGCTGGTCGGCGAGGCAGACGGGCAAGCCGGCGAGCCGCATCCGGATTTACTATTCAGCGCTACTGACAAGTTGCCGTCTGATACGATGAGCAGCGTCTTGCGCGACGAGTTAGAGGGAATTGATTTCTACATCGCACAGGGCTACCTGGAGATTGCCCAGGATGCGCTCGAACGGTTGCAGAACGAAAATGGGGCGCACCCAGAAATCCTGGCGCGCTTCGCCCAACTGGGCATCGGCGCGGCAGAAGCGCCGCAAGTCGTCGCGCCCGCAGCGGTCGTTGAAGCTCCCGCGAGCCCCGCGCGCGAGGCCG
Organism: Blastocatellia bacterium; assembly: GCA_035275065.1. NCBI lineage: Bacteria > Pseudomonadati > Acidobacteriota > Blastocatellia > Blastocatellia bacterium. Next base: position 162,313 of record DATENM010000081.1, on the reverse strand, counting down.
AAGTCGCCTTCGCAGACCCGGCGGTCGAAGAACATCTCACGCCTGTGGCGGATGAGCAGGAAGCCGATACGCATGGCTTCGCCTTCGCGCCCGCTGCAAACACAGATGCCGAAGACACTGACGGGCCCGCCGAGATTGATCTTTCAATGTTCGTTGCCGATAGCCTCCCAATGCCTGAGGCCGCGCTGCCGCCCGCCGCGCCGGCGGCGACGAATGAGCCCGCTGAAGCGATAAAGCCGAAAGCCGCCGAGCGCCCACCGTCTTATACGGGCTCACTGGCCGGCCATAACCTGGGCGATGTAGCCTTGAATACCTTTGCGCCGCCCGAAGAAGAGAAGCACGAGCCGTTCATGATTCACAAAGAGACCGGCCCGTTGCAGGCAGATTTGATCGTCAAGTTCAACAGCAGCGACCTCCTGCACAATAACCTGTTTGATCAGGAGCAGCACTCATCAATGGAACGCAGCGCATCGGGCGGCACACAGGATTTGCTCGATTCCCTGGTCTCTAACATTGATGCCTCGTTCGATCACATTCAGCAGGGCGGTGAAGCCAATCAAGCGGAAGATGACGGGCCGCTGGCGCTCGCGAGCGGGCCGCTGGAGATGTTCGGCGAATCGCCGCTGACCGCAACGAGCGGTACGGAGGGCGCCGAAAGCGGCTTTGACCTCGCCGAGACGGACGAGCCGCTGAGCTTTAACCCGTCCTTCCTGCCGGCAGCCGACGAAGCAGAGTCGTTTGAAAACACCACCTCGTGGAGCGCCGACCTGCTGGCGGAAACGCCGCCACGCTCCGACCTCGACGACATTCTCGAAGAGCTGCGCGAAGAGAGCGGCCCGCTCTCGGAGACCGGTGATTTCGAAACTCATTTCAGCCTCGGCCTTGCCTACAAAGACATGGACTTGCTGGACGACGCCATCAGCGAATTCCAGCGTGCCTTCAGGATGGCCGGCTCGGAAGACGTCAATGGTGATTACATCCAGTGCTGCAATATGCTCGGCGTCTGCTTCAAGCGCAAGCAATTGCCGAAAGTCGCCATCATGTGGTTCGAGCGCGGCTTGAAGATTCCTCATCGCCTGGAGGACGAGTACCAGGCGCTGCGCTACGAAATCGCCCTGTGCTACGAAGAACTCGGCGAGTTTGACAAGGCGCTCGATGCTTTCATGGAAGTTTATGGCTCGGACGTCAACTACCGCGAAACCGCCACCAAGATTCGCCAGTTGCAGGCCGCGAAAAGCCAGTGATAGAGTTAGAAGTCAGGAGCCAGGAGTCAGGAGTCAGAATAGGGGCGTAGACAAACAAACTGCCGCCTCTCTTATTCTGACTCCTGACTCCTGACTCCTGACTCCTGATTCAATATGTCCGCCAAGCTGACCATCATCTTCTTCATCCTGATCTGTTTCGAGATCGGCGCGCTGCTGATTATCCTGCCGTGGGTACAACGCCCGTCGTGGGGTGAAAACTACTTACTGGTGCTGGCCGCCGATCACCTCCACTGGCCGTCGCTGGCAATGGCGATGAAAAGTTCTTATATGCGCGGCGCGGTGACCGGCCTGGGAGTGGTCAACATCCTGATCGGCATGTGGGAAGCCGCGAACTTTACACGCACCACACGCAGCTTTCAACAGCGATGGCAGAGCCATGAAAGCAATCCTCAAACGGCAGACGCCACTCGTCTACTTGATCAGCGACCGGCGGCAACTGAAGCCCCGGAGCCGCGCCCCGGAAACGGCGGCGTTGATTGATTTCCTGCGCGCCGCCATTGCCGCGGGCGTTGACCTGATTCAACTGCGCGAGCGCGACCTTGCGCCGCGCGCCACGCTCGCCATTGCCGATGCCATCGCACCGCTTGCTCAGGTTACAGGCGCGGCCCTGCTCATCAATGATCGTGCCGACGTGGCCGCTTGTGCAGGGGCCGGCGTCCATCTTACGACGCGCTCTCTGCCGCCTGATGCCGTGCGCCGCGCTTTTGGTGAATCGTTGCTGATTGGCGCTTCAACGCACACCCTACAGGAAGCGAGCGAGGCCGAGCGCGGCGGCGCCGACTTTATCGTCTTCGGGCCGGTGTTTGAGACCGACAGCAAGAAGGCTTATGGGCCGCCGGTCGGCCTGGCCGCTTTGCGAGCGGTAGTTGAACAATTGACGATCCCGGTGATTGCGCTCGGCGGGATCAAGCCGATTAACTTTCATGAGGTGCTAAACGCCGGGGCCGCCGGTGTCGCCGCGATCTCGATGTTTGTCGAAGCGGATGATTTGAGCGGGCTCGTCCAGAAGATTAAATCGAGCCGCCAGGTGCATGATGCGCGATGAGTCGGACGAGATGAGCGAATACCAACCGCCGGTGGTGATGACGATTGCCGGGTTTGACCCTTCGGGCGGCGCAGGCATCCTTGCAGACATCAAAGCGATCTCGGCGATGGGCGGCTTTGGTGTCGCCGCCATCAGCAGCCTGACTTTTCAAAACACCCTCGGCGTTTTCGGCGCAACCCACCAGAGCCGCGAGATCATTCGCCGGCAGATCGAACCGCTGCTCGAAGATTTTCAGATCGCTGCCGTCAAGACCGGCATGCTGCCGACCGCCGAAGTGATCGAAGAAGTCGCCGCCATCATCCGCAACCGCCGCCTCGCTCCGCTGGTCGTTGACCCGGTGGTTCGCAGCACGAGCGGCTTTGACCTGGTAGATGACCGCGCCCTGGCTGTGCTGGTAGAAAAGCTCTTTCGGCTGGCGACCGTCGTTACACCCAACGCCGCTGAAGCCGAGCGCCTGACCGGCATTCGGATTATCAATCTCGAAACGATGCAGCAGGCCGCCGCAGCAATTCGCGCGATGGGCGCGCGCGCCGTTCTCGTCAAAGGCGGTGATGTGATGGCTGAAACGGCCACAGACCTGCTGCTCGACGATGAGGGCGCGCGGCTGTTTGCCGCCGAGCGCGTCACCTCGTCAAGCACGCACGGCACCGGGTGTACGCTGGCGGCAGCGGTGGCGACCTTGTTGGCGCGCGGCCATTCGCTTGCCGGAGCCATCGAGCAAGCCAAGCATTATATTGTCGAAGCCATTCGCCATGCCCCGGCCTTAGGTCATGGGCATGGCCCGCTCAATCATTTCCCGCGGCGCAATAATTCTTGATCTGTTGGACGTGGCGCAATCTGTTAGATTGCGCCGCGACTCGCGCAATCTAACCGCATTGCGCCACAGGACAAACCCAAGCGCAATCCGCTCGAAGATTGTCTGCGCGGCGTTTTGGCTGTCAGGTCGCCAAGGTGATTTGCTATACTTTCACGGCTCTTGTGCGGGGCCTCTGTAATCCAATTGGCCGGATTAAAAAACGCAGCAAAGCAAGCAACCGGTAAGTCGAGCGCACCGCAGATCATTAGAATCAGGCAAATAGGGGATTATGGCTTCGGCACTGAGAGAGCTGACCGTAAATGAGCTATTGCGTCGCTGCGCCGTTCGGCCAGTGGACGAGGACGCCTGGCAGGAGTTCGTTCGCCGCTACCACCCGACGATTCGCGCCTTCGTCACGCGTACCTTAAAGCAAAGGCTATATACAGACCCCGAGCTGAAACAACAGAACCCGGACGCGACCGACGATGATCTAGTGCAGGCGGTTTATGCCAAGCTCATCAATGACCCTGGCACGCTCGAACGTTTCGCCGGCGAGTTCGACAACTCGATCTTCCAGTACCTTGGCATCATCGCCGCCAACGTCGTACGCGATCACTTCCGCGTCGTGCTGGCGCTGAAGCGTCCGCGGGTGACATTCTCGCTCGACCAGTTGACTAGCGACAGTGATCAGATGCTGGCCAAAGAGGGCTTCGATATCGCTTCGTCATCGCCCGACGCGCAACGCGACCTCGCGGTGACGCAAGCCGAGATTGAAGAGGCGCTCGGCGCCGTCATGAAGGGCCGCAATGGCGCGCGCGACATACTGATTTTTAAGCTGCGCTTCTTTGAAGGAATCGGGCCGGCTGAAATCGTCAGGACGCTTGGCGGCGCGCTGACCGAGCCCGCCGTCAGCTCGATCATCAATCGCACGGTGCTACGGATTCGCCCGATCCTGGCAAGCAAATACGGTATGCGCGTCAAGTGAGGAGGGTGGAGAAACCTTAGCGGGGCGAAGCCAGCGCGGTTAACCGCGAGCCAATATGCGATCCGCGCCCTGTGCGATTAACTCTTCGGCCAGCCGCTTGCCCAGCGCTTCGGCCTCCTCGGACGCGCCCGCGACCGTGCCGCGAACGATCTCGGTGCCATCGGTGCTGGCGACCAGTCCCGTCAGCTTGAGCGACGCTGATTCGATCACGGCATGCGCGGCAATCGGCACCAGGCAGCCGCCGCCAAGTCCCTTCAAGAAAGCGCGCTCTGCCTGACACGCCAGCCATGTCGCTTCGTGGTTTAATTGACCGACCAGTTCATTCACCGTGGCGTCATCGCTGCGCGTTTCGATTGCCAGCGCGCCTTGGCCGACTGCCGGAAGCACCAGCTGCGGGCTCAGATGCTCGGTGATGCGCTCGGCAAATCCCAGCCGGTGCAAACCGGCGGCGGCCAAAATGATGGCGTCGAACTGGCCGTCATCGAGCTTGCGCAATCGCGTGTCGACGTTGCCGCGAATCGGCTCAAGCCGCAAGTCCGGGCGCGCCGCGCGAATCTGCGCCTGGCGGCGCAGGCTGCTGGTGCCGACCAGCGCGTTTCGCGGAAGCTCGCTGAAATTCCGAATGCCGCTGCGCGCCGCCAGCGCGTCGCGCACGTCTTCGCGCCTGCTGATCGCGCCGATGTGGAGGTCGGCGGGCAGCTCTGTCGGCAAATCTTTCAGGCTATGAACCGCCAGATCGACGCGGCGCTCGCGGATGGCTTCCTCAAGCTCTTTAGTGAACAGCCCCTTGCCTTGCTCGCCGAGCTTCGGCAACGACACGTCAAGCACGCGGTCGCCTTTGGTCGAGATGATTTCGAGGTTGACTTGCAGGCCGGGATTGAGGCGCTCCAGCTCGCCTTTCACCCAGTTGGTTTGCCACAGCGCCAGCTTGCTGCCACGTGTCCCGATGGTGATGGTCTGACTCAAGGTAACCCTTCCGCTTCGATAAAGGCTCAATCAATGCGAATCATTTTTCGCAACTCTTCCAGCACGCGGGTCGAATCGCCGTCGCGGGCCGCTTCGCGCAAGTGGACGATGACCGGATGCGAGAGCTTGTTGACCAGCGCCGGCAGCAGCACCTCTTGAATCGCCGCTTCCTGCTCTGGCGTCAGCGCCCCCAGCCGCTTGCGGTTGCGCTTGAACTCGTTCGTCGCCATCTGCCCGAGCAGCTGTTTGACTTCGACGACCGCCGGGCCGATGTCGAAAGCGCGCATCTGCTTGAGGAAGTTTTCGACTTCCGTTTCGATGATGGCTTCAGCGACCGCCGCTTCCTTCTGGCGCTCGCGGATATTCGCCTTGACGACCGTTTCCAGGTCATCCACATCGAACAGAAAGCAGTTATCCAGATGGGCGATAGCGGGGTCAACATTACGCGGCACCGAGATGTCTATAAACAGCAGCGGCCCGCGGCGGCGGCCTTTGAGCGCCCGGCGAGCCTCCGCCGGGCGGATGACGTAATCCGCCGCGCCCGTCGAACAGAGGACGATGTCGGCGGCGGGCAGCACATCATAAAACGCTTCGAAGCTGACGGCGCCGCCGCCGAACTGCCGGGCGATCTCTTCGGCGCGCGCCGCCGTGCGGTTGGTGACGAGCAGTTTACTGGTGCCGGCATCGATGAGGTTGCGCGCCGCCAGCTCGCCCATCTCGCCTGCGCCGACCAGCAGCACGGATTTGTTTGAAAGGTCGTTGAAAATCTTGCGCGCCAGCTCGACGGCGACCGAGCTTACGGAGACAGGGTTCTGCGCGATGCCGGTTTCGGTGCGCACGCGCTTGGCGACGTTGATGGCGCGATTCATCAACTGGCTCAGCACACGTCCGACGGTGCCGGCGTCGGCGGCGTGCTGATAAGCCTCCTTCACCTGGCCGAGAATCTGCGATTCGCCGACAACCAGCGAATCGAGGCTCGAAGCGACGCGGAACAGGTGTTTGATTGCCGCGGCGTCGGCGTGGCGGTAGAGATGGCCATTCAGCGAGTCGGGCGGCAGTTGGTGAAAATCGCAAACGAACTCTTCGAGGTGGTGGATGCCACGGTCGGGGCCGTTGGCCGTGGTGGCAAGTAGCTCGACGCGGTTGCAGGTCGAAACGATCAGCCCTTCTTCGACGACTTCTTGATCCACCAGGCTGCCGAGGGCGTCCGACAGCCGCGCTTCGGCGAACGCCAGCCGCTCGCGCATCTCGACCGGCGCGGTCTTATGACTCAATCCGATGAGAACAATGTTCATTGACTACGAACCAATGATGAAGCTGAGCGTGTGCAAATTGCCTAAAGACCGCAAGCCGATGAGGCTGAAGATAACGATTAGAAAACTGACGATGGAAGCCAGCGCCGCCGCGCGTCCGCCCCATCGTGCGTTCATTCGCGTCTGGATAAAGAAAAAATAGATGACCCAGGTGACGACCGAAAAAATCTCAATCGGTGTGCCGTGCCAGAACCGTCCGTCACCCAAGCCCTGCCAGTAGAACCCGGCGGCGATGCCGAGCGTCAGCAGCACGAAACCGATGGCCAGCGCCTTGAAGCTGATGGCGTCGCAGGTGTCGAGCGACGGCAGCTTGTAGAAGATCATGCCAAAGCGCCGCTGCTTCAGCTCGCGCTCCTGAATGATGTACATCAACCCGGCCCCGAAGGCGATGAAGAACGCCGCATAGGCCAGCAAAATCAACCCCGCATGAACCGGGAAGAGAAGACGTTGGAGCGGACCTTGAATGCTCTGCAACTGCCCTGCGGTATTCGGCGAGATCGCGGCAATCGCCGCAAGCACCAGGACGATGGGAAAGATGAAAGCTTTCAGGGCGTTGGCGTTATACCAGCGGGAGGCGATCAGGTAGCAGATGACCAGCCCCCAGGAGAGGAAAGCGCACATCTCCTGCGTGCCGACCAGCGGGCAGCGGCCCGTGTGCAGCCCTCTAAGTACCAACCAGCTAGTGTGCGCGCCGAAAGCAACGGCCAGCGTTGCAAGCGAAAACCGCCGCAACGCTGGCCGCTTCGTCGTTAGCGTGAAAATGGACTGCGCTACACAAATCGCGTAGCCGACGAGAATGATGATCCAAAGAATTTGCATAGGGCCGAGCTCCGGCGTGTCCTACCAGCACACCCTATTCTACAAATCGCCCGGCCTATTAGCAATCACTCGGATCGATCAAGTTAAATGGCCGCCATCTTGCGCAGGCGGTCGGCGTCCTGAATGGTGATGCGTTTGCGGCCCACTGAAATGACTTTCTCGGCCTTCATCTCCCCGATAGCGTTCGTAACGGTCTCGCGGTAGACGCCGAGCGTTTCAGCGATCTGTTGTTGAGTCTGGCCGCTGACGTTGCCCTGCTTGTCGGCGTTGGTCAGCAGCATGGCGGCAATGCGCCCGGCTACCGGCTGGAACGCCGCCTGCTCGTGCTGGCGGTCGGCCTCGACCAGCCGGCTGCCAACTTTGCGCAGGATGTTGATGGCAAGCTCCGGCGAGCCGGCCACCAGCCGATCAAAATCCGCCGGCGCAATGACAATCACCTTCGTCGGCTCGACGGCGGTCGCGGTCGTGCCGAACATGCCCTGGCCGAGCGCCGGCGCGTCGCCGAAGATGGTGCCCGGTTCGAGCGTCTTGACGGTATGCGTCGTGCCGTTTGCCGAGGTGCGGTTGACCTGCACGCGCCCACTCTTGAGCAGGAACAGGGTGCCCTGCTTGACGTTGCTCGGGTAGACCGTGTCGCCCGGCTTGAAGGTTTTGCGCGCCAGCTCGTTGATGGCGTTCTCGATCTTCGGGTCGTCGCCGCCGGTCAGGTCTGCGAGGGTCAGATAGCCGACCTTGCGGCCTACGCTCATAGCGGCCAGCGCCCGGATTTTATCGCTTGTGCCTTTGGTTCGCTTCTTCCGGGCCGGCGCTTTTGCTTTCGATTTTGCAGCAGTTGCCAATGTCATCTCCTCTTTTCCACCCAGGTTATTGCGTAATTTGCTAAGCTGCTGCTTAATATTTTTAGCGGCTAAGGCGCAGCAGCTCTCAAAGATTCAGCAAAGCTTCGGTTGAGTCGATTTGTTTATCCCCTAGACTCTTTCATTATCATGGCGGCAGTCTGTGACGCAAGCCACCCTCTTGCTTCGCCTGAAGGTAGTGGAGTACGGTTGGTTCTCTCGTTATCCATATTACAATGATGCGCTTGGCGCCACGGGATGCGCCGCAAAGAAACAAAACTTCAGTTACTTCGCCCGAGAGGGGATATGACAGTTGGACGGCTGTGCCAGGACAATGGGAAAAAGGGGGCGCTACGCAGGCCGGTCACGCGGCTCACAAACCGGAGGGCAGGGCGACCGTTGATTGGCGTCTTGCGGGCTACGCAGGCCACCTGGCGCGCTACATTGAAAGATTGCGCATCGCCCTGCTTTTCTGAGACTGCATGGCTCAGGACGCCCGATGCGGCGACGTCGCTTTGTAAAGGAAAAGTATTTCAATGGCGAATAAAGTTGCTAACGCGAGTGGCAGGTAAAACAGCCAGCGGTCGCCGAAGTGAGTCATCGCCAGCCCTGACAGCCCCGGTCCCATCAGACTGCCGATGCCGAAGGCGAGCGAGAATAACGAATGGGCCGCGCCCAGCCGTTTGTGCGGGACGAGCGTGCCGATGATCGCCAGGCCGAGCGGGTAGAGGCCGCCGGCCATCGCCCCGGCGACGATCCCTGTGGGAATAAACCACCGCCAGTTGCTGATCGCCGCCATCAGCGCGAACGAGATGGCAACCATAACCGCGCAGACGAAGAGCATGCGGCGCTTGCCGAAGCGATCCGCCGCGCGGCCCATCGGCACCTGGCTGACCAGTACGCCAGCAATGACCGCAGTGAGGATGATCCCCATCTGTTTGCTGCTTGCCTCCAGGACTTGCGTCAGGTAACGCGGCACCAGCGTCACCAGCGAAGACATGAGATAGCCATAAAGCATGCCCGCAGATGCCGGCACCAGTATGGCTTTGCTGAAGACGCGGGTAAGCGATTCGACGTGATGCGAAGTCGAGCCGACCTGGGGAATCATTACTTGAGCGATGAGCGCCGCCAGCAGACTCAGCGCGAAGCATGCAATGAAAGGCGTGCGGGGGTTGAGGCTGTACAGCAGCGTGCCGCTTATCGGGCCGACCGCCCAGCCCAGGCCGACCGACAGCGCGTAATAACTCATGCGTCGGGCGCGTTCGTCCGGGGCGCTCAACTTGCCGATCATGGTCTCGGTCGCGACCGAGATCGCCGCCGCGCCGACGCCTTCGAGGGCTCGCGCGGCGAAGAAGAGCGGCGTCGTCAGCCGCATCGCGAACAGGGCAATCGCCGCGCCGTAGACGATGAGCCCGCCGACCAGCACAAGCTTCGGCCCAAAGCGGTCAGTCGCCGCGCCGACGGGGAACGACGCCAGCGTGAAGGTCGTGAACATCGTCGTGCCGATCAGGCCGATGACGAAGTTGTTCTCGCCGTGCTCGCCGAGCACCAGCGCGATCAGCGGCGCCACCAGGCCGACGCCGACATAGCTGATGGCGATTGCCAGATAGATGGCAAAAAAGGCGCGGGAATTCGCGGGTTTCTGCTTCATGATTAAAAGCGACAACTTAGCATCTCCACCCACGACGCCGCAACCGCGCCGGACATCGCGGCATGCCAATAGAACACTGGCGACCGCCGGTTAAGCCAAATTGTCGGCGAATGTCATTGACCACAAACACCTATTGGATTATCTTAAAAGCCTCTGGCTCTGCCAGCCCGTCGGATTAATGGATTAAGTTCGCATACTGCATCGCTGATTTTCAATTGCTCCTTATTTCGCTTGCCGCTTCCCCAGTTTCGAGAGCCATCGGTGAGGTTCAAACATGAACCGGAAGATACAAAGCGTCTTAGAGTTCTTCGCTGCCAATCTGCATCGGCAGATACGCGTGGGCGAGATCACCGGTTTATCGCCTTCGCGCCTCCACAATTTGTTCAAGGCCGAACTGGGCCTGCCGCCGATGCAATATCTCAAGAACTTGCGAATGGAGAAAGCCTGCGCACTGCTGCAAGACCCGGCAATGAGGATCAAGCAGATTCAGCTTGCCGTCGGCTGCCAGGATCAGCGGTACTTTTTTCAGGATTTCAAAAAGTTCTTCGGCCAGACGCCCTCGCAATACCGGGCGCGTCGGTCGGCGTCCCTGCTTACCGCAAATGAGCCGTCAGAAAGAAAACGGTAGAATTAGCCACTAAACAGTAGTTTTAGCCACCTTTTTTTGCTTGCTCGATCAAGCGTTTGGGCTGATACTTGGCTACAGCAGACTTTAATGTGGCTGCCCATCAACCTGATGCGTTCTCTGATAAGCGCCTGAGCCTGTTTCAAAGAGACCTGGTCGCTTCAGAAATAACCGATACCGCAAGGTCGCGCTGGAGAATTGTTCTCTGGTAGCGAACGCACGAGACCTCTCAAAGAGGTGAACATGAGAAAGCTGGCCTTTGTACTATTGATATTGTCTTGTTTTCTTCTTGGGACCTGGCAGGGCAAGGCAACAGCCAAATCTAGGAGCGTGCCTACGCTGGCCGTCGCCCAACTCGGAGGAGACCCTTTCGGCCAATGCGACCACGTTAAATATTATTTCTACTGTCGCGGCGAGCCGGGGTGCAACTGCATTCAGATTAACGACTACACATCCGGGTGTGGGGACGGCGCGAACGGTCGCTGCTGTGCCACCTGCTTCCGGAGATCAATCAACACGCAATGAGTCATGGGAGGATAAAATGAAACTCACTAAAATCATCGCGGCACTCGTCCTGGCGGGGGTCGCCTTTTTCCTGGGTTCGATTCTGACTGGCCGCGGGCACTCGGCGCAACAGGAGTTACAGCGGCCATACGAACGGCTAGAAGATCAGCATAATGGGGATATTCCGAACCGCTCTGGTCTGGGCGTTGTCGGCGGCATAGGGTTTGTAGTTTACAAAGTGGAGCCAGGAAGTCCAGCCGAACGAATGGGGTTGCGGAAGGGCGATGTCATCACCGCATGGAACGGCAAAGAGGTGATTTCCGCCCACGACTTCCTGTTGATGGGCCAACTGGAGCCAGGCCAGCCAATCGAAGTTGACTACATCCGGGCCGACTTTGCCGCAGGCAAACACGAGAGCTACCGTGGCAGAGACGTGATGGCTCCAAGCCGTCTGAGCCGAGAATCGAAATAGCCAGGCGGTGAGGCCGGGACGTTGTAAGATCATTGCCGCAAACTTTCTGGCGGCGACAGGAGACTTGTATGAAGCACCAAGCTAAGTCAAAAACCGGTTATGCGATCCCTCTTGTGCTGAGTTTCCTCTGCATTGCCATTTTTGGTGTCAGTGCATCCTCAGGATTGTCCAGCAAAGATTCTCAGGCAACGATACTATCCATGTCCCGCCCCGCAGTTTCGGTAGAAACGCAGGCCGATTCACCGCTACGTGTCTCGCAAATCAATACGGATTCGCTGACTGCTTACATACCGGAAGTGGAACTGACGTTGACCAATGTGAGTACGTACCCGATTAGTGCTTATGCAGTCCGTTTCGATGTCTTGGGAGAAAAATGGCAAAAGGGCGGTGTAGACCTTAGTAATGCCATTTCGGTTCAGGCGATCTTCCAGCCCGGGCAATTCAAGCAAGTAACCCTTGGCGACGGCGTCCGCTACTCCGACCCCATCAAGGTCATCAAAATTATCATTGACTTTGTCGAATTCACGGACGGCGTAACCTGGGGACCTGATGGCTTTCAATCCGGCGAAAAGCTAGCTGGCATGCGTGTCGGTGCGCGCGCAGCGTTAAAATTGTTCAACAAAGTCTTGAAATCCGGTGGCCCTGTCGCCGTAATAAGTTCTATTGAATCAAACGCCGCAGATGTTATCCCACCCTCTAACCGCTCGCCCGAGTGGGTAAATGGCTTTCAACTCGGGGTCAGTGCAGTCCGCGAACGATTGCGCCATTCCTATATTGATCATGGGTCTACTCAAATTGAAACGGAAATCAGACGGCCTTTTGACGCATCAGGATGGAGACGAGTGCAATGAAGCGATATGCTCAGTTGCTATTTCTGCTCATCGTAATTTTGACCATCCCGCTGATAAAAAATGTATTCACCGTATGGGCCGCCTGTTCACCAAGGTGTGAACTCTATACCGATTTTGAAGGCCATAAATGTGTCAATCTTGATTGTACTCTCAGTTGTTCAATATCAGGCACTACCAACTGCCAGAGTATACCGATAGCTTGCGGTGCCGGCTCATACGTCGTGTCTAATCTTACCTGTGGCAGTAACAATCTTGGTGGGGCTACCGCCTCGTTCTCTTACTACTGTGGTTCTACCGAAACTGTAAAGATCAAGACGTACCAGGGGCCTGACTGCGGTAGCCGCGGCGACGAACTGGGAGGCGGCTATTGCCCGCCGCAGAACTGCGGTGGCGCGCAATACGGTTGCTACTGGGACGGCTCGATCTGCGATTGCGAGTGCAGCCCGATTCTTATTGACATGCTCGGTAATGGCTTCGCCCTCACCGACATCAGCGGCGGCGTCAGCTTTGATCTTAAGAGCACTGGCATCGCCCAACCAATGGCCTGGACGGCTGCTGGCTCAGATGATGCTTTCCTCGCTCTTGACCGCAATGGCAATGGCCGCATCGATAATGGCTCAGAGTTGTTCGGCAGCTTCACACCGCAGCCGCCTTCGCCCCAGCCCAACGGCTTCATCGCCCTAGCCGAATTCGACAAACCCGCTAATGGCGGCAATGGCGATGGCGTCATCGACCGGCGTGACGCGGTCTTCCCCTCTTTGCTGCTCTGGCAAGACACGAATCACAACGGCATGTCTGAGCCGGGCGAACTCCACAGCCTCCTATCACTCGGAGTCTATACACTTGATCTGGATTACAAAGAATCGAGGCGGCGTGACGAGCAAGGCAACTGGTTCCGCTACCGCGCAAAAGCCTATGACGCACACGGCGCGCACATTGGCCGCTGGGCCTGGGACATCTACTTACTCAGCCAACGATAAGGCGGCGCATTAACGAAAGCCTGACTCACGCACCACAAGCACGTTATCAGTTGAGGCCGTGATACTCGCGCAACTGCGCGACGAACTTATGATATTCGCGGCTGCCGATGAACTTCGCGGGCAGCACCGCCGCCAGGTAGTTTAAGTAAGCTTCAGGCGTCAGCACCTGGCCGTTTTCCGTCAGCAACTGACCGTGGTAATCGAACGGCTTGAAGACGACCTCTTCCGGGCCGCGCTTGCGGAAGAAGCTCTTGCTCGGCACCCGCAGCAGCTCTTCCGGCTTGATCCCCTTTTGCGGGTCGCCGCTGCGCTCAATCTCGTCGAGCGCCGCCCGCGCCTCTTCACGCGAGCTGCCGGCAAGGCGCTCTTGAATGATGGCGATGTTGACGTTGCGGATGACGCCGCGCACCTCTTCGTAATACTCGTCCTGCGCCACGCCGTTGGTCTTGTCCTTGAAGCCGAAGGTCATCGCGGTTTCGCCGCCGTGCTCGTTGCCGAACATCTCCAGGCCGCGCGGCACCCAGAGATTCAAGGCGCGCTGAATGTCTTCGACGCTGTAATCGCCCTCGCCGCGCGCCGCCATCTGGCCAATCTCACGCAACACTGTGCGCCCGCTGCCCAGGTGGAAGGCTTCTTCCTGTAGCATCGGCCCCATGCTGCGGGCCATCGGCGCGTAGCTGAAGACCTGCTGCATCTCCAACTGATATTTACCGACCAGATCGATCACCGTCGCGTAGGTGATGTTGTCGAGAAAATCGCCGAAGTCAATGTTGAAGGCGTCAAGAACGTGGCCGCCCAGTTCCATCGCCAGCAACTCCTCAATCGTCTGCTTGGCGACGTCGCCGAGCCCTGGCTTCTTCCACGATGGGTCTTGATCCAGCACCCAGATCATCTGGTAGGCGTGGCGCAGCTCTTCGGCCATGATGCGGAGGACGGCGAACTTGCTCTTATCGCTTACGGCCTGGTCGAGCGTTTCGCGGTGTTGCTGAATCGAGCCCAGCTCGGTCGAGCACTGGGCGCGGATGATATCGCGGGCGCTAAAGAAGGTGTTGCCGACCATCTCTTTGGCGCGCTCGAAACGCCGCCGCCCGGCGTACTGGCCGACTTCGATGGTGTCGGATTTCGTCTGGCCAACCTTGGCGACCAGTTCAAAAGGCGTCACGCCTTTGAAGTAATCGCCCCAGTATTTTTCCAGAAGGGCGAGGTCTGAGAAGTTGCGCCGCTGCCAGTCCACTATGGCGTCGTGGTACTTCGGCGTGATTGTCTCGGTCGTGTAGGTTGCAGCCATCTTGCGCCTCCGGTCGAAATCAATAGCTCCTGCTTATGGCTCTATTCTATCGAACGCCCGTTCGAAAACGCAAGCGACAAATGTGCCACAAGCAATTAAAAGAAGGCGCGGATTTCATCCGGGTCATCGGTCAGGCTCAAGGCGAGCGACAGTTTGAGGCGCGCCTTCTGGCCATTCAAGAAGTCGGCGAAGATGAGACCCATCTCGCGCAGTTGCTTGCCGCCGCCTTCATAGCCGTAGCTGTCAAAGACGCGGCCCCGCAGGCAGCGCGACACCAGCACGACCGGCAGGCGGCGCTCGACGGCGCGGCGCAGACCCTTGAGCGTCGCCGGCGGCACGTTACCGCGTCCGAGCGCCTCGATGACCAGCCCGCGCGCGCCCGCATCCGTCGCGGCGTCAATCAAGGTCGCGTCAACGCCGCTGGCCAGCTTGATGAGAAAGACCGGCTCGACAGTCTGAGTGACAGGCAGGTACCGGCGCTTGATTGCAGAGCGGCGGATGATGACTTCGCCGCGGTCAACGACGCCGAGCGGCCCGAAGTCCGGGCTCTGGAACGCGTCGAACGATTCGCTGTGCGTCTTGGTGGCTTCGCTTGCCGCGAGAATGGTGTCGTTCATCGCCACCAGCACGCCGAGGCCGCGAGCGGTGTCTGCCGCCGCCACGCGCATCGCCGACAACAGATTGGGCGGCCCGTCCCAGCCCATCTCAGAGCTGTTGCGCATGGCGCCGACCAGAACGACGGGCTTATCACTTGCCGTCGTCAGGTCGAGCAGGTAGGCGGTCTCTTCGAGCGTGTCGGTGCCGTGCGTGATGACGATGCCGCCGATGTCGTCGCGCTCAAGCGTCGCGCGCACCACGCCGGATAGCTCGATCATTCGCGGCAAGGTCATGTGCGGGCCGGGGTAACGCCCAAACTCGATGACTTCGACGTCGGCGACCTCGTCTACGCCTTGGACGAGGGCGAGAATCTCAGAGCCTGACAGCGCTGGCACGGCGCCGCCGATGGCCGCGTCATGCCTCATTGAGATAGTCCCGCCGGTGAAGATAAGGGCAAGCCGTTTCTTCATGAATCTCTATCGCAGTCTCTATCGCATCAAGGCCGCTGCTTGATCTTGAACACCGCCTGGCCGATGGTGATTTTCCCCTTGCGAGTCTGGCCTGTGGTGTTTGCGGCGATTGAATAAGTTAGCGTCGTGCTGCCGGTGCCGAGGCTGTTTGAGGTAATCGTGATCCAACTAGCGCTCGGCGTCGCCTGCCACGCGCAGCCCGAATCAACTGTTAGCGCCACGCTGTCCGAGCCGCCGGCTGAAGGGAAGACCGTAAACGACGGCGACAAGGTCTTGGGACAGTCGGCCTCCGTCAGCGCGCCTTCCTGCAAGACCGTGAAGGTTTGTCCGCCCAGCCGAATCAAGCCGCTGCGCGGGCTGCCCGTCAGGTTATCACGCACCGCAAAGCCGAGCGAGTCATTGCCCGCGCCGCTGGTCCGCTTCAATGTAATCCACGGCACACTGGCCGCCGCCAGCCAGCCGCAGTCGCTGGCCGCCGCGAGCGCCAGTTTGCCCTCGGCGCCGGCGTGCGTGAACAACTGGCCGGTCGCGGTCAGCGAATAGGTGCAGGTCGGCGGGGCGGGCGTCTGCGCCAGGCGATTGATCGTGCCGTTCTGGCCGACGACGTAGATTTCTCCGGCTTCGTCTTCGCCAAACGAGGTGATGTTGAGCGTCGTATCCAGCAAGAGCGCATTCGTGCCGCTTTGCAGTTGCCAGATTTCGCCCGTGCAGTAATCGCCATAGACATAGGCGCTCACCGGCACGGTCGAGCGGTAGCCGCGATAAATATAGCCGCCGGTGATCGAGCAGCGCCCCGCAGCGTGCGTGTAGTCGAAGATCGGCAGGATGCTGCCCGGCGGCGGCGTGCAGACGCCGCCATTGAAACTCGGATTACAGATCATCCCTTCCATCACTCGCCAGCCGTAGTTGCCGCCGTTGGTGATGTAATCAATCTCTTCGCGGGCGCTCTGGCCGACGTCGCCGCAGATCAACTGGCCGGTGGCGCGATCAAACGACCAGCGCCAGGGATTGCGCAGGCCATAGGCGTAGATTTCGTCTGCCCCCGGCGTCGAGCCGTAAAACGGGTTGCTCGGCGGCGACGAGTAGGGAATCGCGCCATTCGGCGTGTCGACATCGATGCGCAGCATCTTGCCGAGCAGCACGTTGATATTCTGCGAGTTGTTCGGCGGGTCATCGCCCGAGCCGCCGTCGCCCGTGCCGGCGTAAAGATAGCCGTCCGGCCCGAAGGCCATCATGCCGCCGTTGTGATTGGTGTTCGCCGAGTGATTGATCGGCATGTTGCTGCCCGCGCCGCCCATGACGATTTCAGAGTTGGGGTCGGCGGTGTTGGGGTTGCCCGGCGTGACGTGATATTCGGCGATGGTCAAGGCGCCGTCCGTCTGCCTTGTGTAATAGACAAAGAAGCGCCCGTTGATGGCGTACTGCGGATGAAAGGCGAGACCAAGCAATCCGCGCTCGCCGCCGCTTAGGACGCGGCTGCTGATGTCGAGAAAGACGGTCGTCGTCGAATAATCGCTGGGCTGCGCCACGCGGATGCGCCCTACCTGTTCGATGATGAAGAGGCGATTAGTGCCGTCGTGCGCATGAGTGACGAAGACCGTGCCGGATAGGCCGCTGATGACCGTTTGTAATTGCAGGGCGGTCGGCGCCGTGATGGCTTGATCGCTCTGCGCCGACGCCGCGGTGGGCACGAAGCCTGTGGCTGAGACCGCCAACAGTAACGAAACGCCCAGTAGCAGCAGTAGAACTCGCTTCCGCATGAATTAAACCTCCTCGCACAGTACGGGCATGAGGGCTGCGGCCACGATTCGCTCGGTGAGGCATGACGGGACTTCGGCTTTCTCTCCCACTCGAAGTGAATGATAAGCGGCGCTGGCAGGGCAGGCAAGCGCGGGGGCGGGCTGAAGGCGGATTTGTGAGGCAAATCACGGTGGCAGCCGTTCGCCGAACGGCTGCCACCGTCAGGACAGGATTACTTGAGGGTGACTTGCACGGGGACTTCGATCACCGGCATGTCTGCGTCGTTGGTCTCGATGCGGATCGTGCCTTTGAAGTCGCCGGCCTTCACCTTGTCGGCGTTGATCTTGATGTGAATCTGGTAGGCTTCGCCGGCCCTCTGCGTTTCGGTCGTCAGGGTCAGGAAGGCGAGCGACGAGCTGACGCGCTTGATCTCCAGGCCGCTTGCCTGCACCTTGCGCACGGTAATCGAGGGCCAGGTGATGGCGCCCAGCTCCGCGTTGATCGGCAATTGCGGCATGATGATCGAGGTCGGCGATGCGAAGATGCGCGGATAGACCGTGATGGTCAACTGCACAGGAACCTCCGGCATCGTCGCGTTGTCGGTCATCACCTTGAGCATCTGGCGGTAGGTGCCCGGCTTGAGGCCCGCGGCGCTCTGCACCTGGATTTCATAGCGCCTGCCGTCCTGAATCGGCACCAGCGTGGCAGTGAAATTCTTGCCGCCCGCGTCTACTGATTTGACGTGGACCGGCGCGGCGTCTTTGTTGACCAGGTAGAGACTGGTGTTGGTCGTGTTGCCGACCAGCACGCTGGTAATCAATTGATCCGTCGGCTCGATGAAAACCGGGCCGCGCTTGCTCGATACCGGCGCGTCGGTCGGCGTCGGCCCCGACTCCCCGACGAAGCGGGCGCGCATGGTCAATGTGAAGTTTGCGTACTTCGAGTCGTTGGTTTGCACCGCCGCGGATTTCGCCACTTCTCCGGCGTAACCGTTCGTGTGCTCGACCATTAATTCGATCTTTCCCTCCTTACCAGGAGGCACGACTTTGTCAAAGTCGCCTTTAGTGCAGCCTCAGCCAGGCTGGACGTTTTGAATCAGCAGGTCGGCGCTGCCTTCGTTCTTGACCTTGAAGGTGTAATGCAGCGGTGTGCCAGCCTTGACCTCGCCGAAATCATGCGTCGGCGACTCAATGACCATCTTGGGAGCGCCGCCGCTAGGCTTCGACGGATTCTCCTGCGCGACGGCGGCGACTGCAACGAGCAGCAGCAGCACGAGCGCGGAGATAGATTTCAGCCACTTCATAAATGGATTCTCCTAATCAGGGGTTTGAATAGAACGGCATCAGTCTAACAGACGGGCCGAAAAATGTCAGCCGCCGATTGTAAAAAATGCGTCCCCGGTTCGCGGCTGCGCCGCTTCCCTGATAGGGGTAGCAAAGGGCGGTTTGTGAATTATTCTTGACACCATCTGCCGGGTGACCTACCATAAAACCTGTTGACGCGACCGCAAGCTCCCACAGAGGCTTGCGGTCGTTGCCTTTGTAGCCTCCAATACAAGGCGCACCCCGGACGCTTCTTCAATCTCCCCCCACCCCAATGCCAGCCCCGACACTGGAACGCTTGACGGACGCTGCCATCAATCGCGAGTCGAAAGGCATAAGCCATGCACTCGAAACTGGCATTCATCGCTTCGGCGCTCTTGTTCCTGCTGACGCCGCCGGCCCAGGGCCAGCCGGCTGAAAGTACCTTCCCTTATACGTTGCAGGTCGCGTCATTTCCTGACACCGTGCTTGCCGATCAGTATGCCGAGCACCTCTTATGCGCCGGCGAAACGGTTGGCTTCGGCACCTATGAGCTGGCCGCGCGCGGGCGCTGGACGCGGGTTTATGTCGGCTCGTTCAAGTCCACGACAGAGGCGCGCAAGTATGGCGAGGCGCTCGTCAGTCGCGGGCTGATCGTTGAATACCTGGTGAAAACGGCGCGCGAGCTGCAATCGCTGAGCCGCCCGCACACCGTCAAACATGAGCCGTTAGTGGGCCAGTCAACTGCGAAGCCGAAAGCCGGCGCGGCACCCGCCAATCTCTCTAAAGTTCCCACCGGCGAAATCCTCGCCATCCGCACCGCAAGCGCGCCAGCGAATTCCGCGAAGCCGCGGCCTGCGGTCCTGACCACTTCGCTAGAGGCGCTGAATTCGCCGGCCGGGCTTCAGCCCGGCGCGCCGCCACTAACGAGAGATCCGCTGTCTGACTGGTTCATCCCGCTGCCGGATGATTACTTGAAGCTGCCCGTGGTCAGCGGCCGCGCCTTGGCGCTCGTGCCGGCGCTTGACCTGCGAGAGATTCCACGGCCTGACCCGGTTTACCTGGCGATGAATTTAATTAACAACAATCGCGCAGGGCACGGCGGCCTGTGGATTTCGGGTGATTGCCAGGGCGCGCTGGAGCGGCTGCGTTACATCATTGGCGACAACCCGCAGTTGCTCACCCTGGATGAGAAGGGCGCAGTGCGCATCGATCACCGTTTGCTCGCCGAAGTCGCGGGCGCCGATCAGGTGTCCGCTGAAGAAGCGCCGCTGCGCATTGCCAAATACCTGAACGGCAACGAAGGACTCTTGCTGCTCGCGCAACTGGTCGAAGGCGGGCAGAATTATTTGCTGCACATCGGCCAGCGCGGCCCTGTGCTTGGCGGCATGATCGATATCGTCGGCGGGGTTAATCTCGATAACAACTACGACAGCCGCATCAACCCCTACCGCCGCAATGGCCGCAAGCTCGATGTCGAGCGCCCGCCGCAAGGCTTTGACGCGATGGTCGGCATCAACCCGGCGGCCCGCTGGTTCAACCTGCGCACCAATTGCTTTGTCTCCGGCGGGCAGATCACCTTCCACGAATTGGCCGAAGCGCATGCCAAGGTCGTACTGAGCCTCGATTACCTTGAGCAAGACGGTCGCCCAGGCGCGCACAACATTGCGCTCGAACGCGAGACGCGCCTGAAGACGCAGCGTCCCGGCGACAATGTCGTGCTGACGCTCGGCTCTAACCGCCTGTTCAAGTCTGATGCCGAAGTCCGCAACTTCTACGCGCAAACCGGCGCCGCCGGCGGCAATCAACACTGAGCCTTGCGGACTGCTCGTTTTTAATTTGCCTGGCCCGATATTAAGAGTATAATCCCGCCAGATGGGGGTGAATCGCCGCTGCTGCTTCGCAATGCGGTGATATGCCGATTGAATGATGTCCAGAAGAGGAAAACCTCCGGCCTCACAAAGGAGATTGTTATGAAAGCCACACGAATCGCTCTGGCAGCGCTAGCGCTGCTGCTGCTGGCCGGCCTGGCATTGGCCCAGGATCGCAAACCATTGCCGGCAGACCAGGAGGATATGTACACCGTCTCGGCGAAGGTCGGCGTGCTGAACATCGTCGAAGGCGACGTGAGTTACAAGCGCGACCAGGCCGATTGGGTGCGCTTGATGGCGGGCGACGAACTACGCGAAGGCGACGCGGTGAAGACCGGGGCCTCTGGACGCGCAGAGATTCTGCTGACTCCGGGCTGTTACTTGCGGCTCGCCGAAAACAGCGCCTTCGTGCTGACCAACCCGCACGTCTACCAGTTCCGCATTGATCTGACGGGCGGCACGGCCATTGTCGAAGCCTCGGCCATTGACGGCCCGATGACGGTGGCGACGCCGAAAAACGAATTCTCGATCATCAAGGAAGGGCTTTACCGCTTCAACCTGACCGCTGACGGTCGCGCCGAAGCCATCGTCCGCAAAGGTCGCCTGGCGGTCAGCAACACGGTCGTCAAAGGCGACAACAAAGCGATTGTCGAAGGCGGACAGCCGCAGGTCGCTTCGTTCAATAAGAAGCAGGTTGACGGCTTCGACACCTGGAGCGAGGATCGCGCCCGCGATTTGATCGCCCTGAACAAGCGGCTGGCGCAGCGCGGCCTGATCAATCCGACGACGCTCGCCTTCGTGTCGAATGCCTGGATCTATTCGCGGCAGTGCGGTTGTTACACCTTCCTGCCGTTCGGCTCCGGCTTCTCGTCGCCTTACGGCTGGGACTATTCCGTTTGCAATCCCTACTATGGAAGCTATTCCTTCTTCCCGTCTTATTACTGGGGAACCGGCTATTACACCGGCAGCCGTTCAGGCAACAGCGGCAGCGGCGGTTATAGCGGCGGCAGCGGCGGCACGGGTGGAGGAAACGGCGGCGGTCACCACAAGGCCGGCAGGGGCGACAATCCTGGCATGGGCCTGCCGCGCCCGCCGGGCCGGTCAGACAGCAATGCCGGCAGCCACACGTCTTGGAAAGGCGATGACGGCCCGCGCTACAACCCGCCGTCAAGAGGTGATGGCGGTCAGTCCAACCGCTCGTACTCGTCGGGCGGTGGTAGCAGCCCACATTACAGCGCCCCGTCCAGCGCTCCGAGCATGCCGTCACAATCGATGCCGAGCGCGCCGGTCAGTTCGCCGTCGGTTAGCGGCGGTGGCGGCGGCGGGCATCACAAAAACAACTAACGACGCGGCGCGATACGCAGCCTTAAGCGGGCGCTCTGGCAATGACCGGAGCGCCCGCTTTGTTTTCAAAGACGCGGCGCTTTTCATCACCCGCCAATCGGGCTAGAATGGCCGCGGCGAGCGAGAGACATTGCAGGTCAGGCCATGTCATACATCGTTGACGGCAACAACGTGATGGGGCAGACGCCCGGCTGGCACCGCGACAAATCGAGCGCCCGGCGTCGGCTGGTCGAGCAACTGGCCGAGTTCGCGCGACTCAAGAAAGCCCGCGTCACCGTCGTCTTCGACGGCGGGCCGGATCGCCTGATGCCCGACCAGTCGGCCTTTCGCGGCGTCAAAGTGCTATACAGCGAGCGCGGCTCGGACGCCGATACACGCATTGAGCGCATGGTTGACGCTTCGCCGAACGCCCGCGGCCTGACGGTCGTGACCTCTGACAATCATCTCGCTTTTGTCGTGAAGGCGCGCGGCGCGCGCGTCGTGCGGTCGGGAGAATTTCGCAAACAGATGGCCGAAGCGATTGCCACGCGGCCAGCCCTCGCCGACGGCGAAC
This sequence comes from Blastocatellia bacterium, assembly GCA_035275065.1. Taxonomy (NCBI): domain Bacteria; kingdom Pseudomonadati; phylum Acidobacteriota; class Blastocatellia; species Blastocatellia bacterium. Next base: position 140,041 of record DATENM010000081.1, on the reverse strand, counting down.
AGCCTGAAGCCGGCAACCTCGACGAATGGCTGCGCTACTTCGGCGCACTGCCGGAAGACGATGAGTAGTTGCCAGTTGCCAGTTGCCAGTTATCGGTTATCAGTTTGTTCCGGGCCTTCAGCGCCCACCGCGAAGTTTTGAAAGTCGATATCTGCCGACTGGCAACTGACGACTGCCGACTGGCCACTGTCCCGGAGGGATTATGACAGGGGAAGCATTAGAGAGACCGCGCGCCTATCTTGATGTCAAGGTCGGCGAGCTGCTGGCGCGGTTGGCGCAGGATTATCCGCGGCAGGAAGCGCTCATCTACCCGGAGCGCCGCCTGCGCTATGACTTCAGCCAGCTTGAATGGCTGGCGCGGAAGATCGCGCGTGGCCTGCTCAGTCTTGGGATCGAGCGCGGCGAGCGCGTGGCGTTGTGGGCGACCAACATTCCCGAATGGGTGGTCTTGCAATTTGCGCTTGCGAAGATCGGCGCGGTGCTGGTCACCGTCAACACCTCTTTGCGCGCCGCCGAGCTGGAATACCTGCTCAAGCAGTCCGAAGCCAGCACGCTGATCACAATTTCCGGCTTCCGCGACGTGGATTATGTGGCAACCGTCTACGAGATGATCCCTGAGCTGCGCGGCTCGCAGGAGAACGCCTTACATTCGATGCGGCTGCCGCACCTGCGCCGCGTCATCTACGTCGGCGACGAGCATCCCGGCGGCATGATTCGCTACGATTCGCTGCTGGCGCGCTCCGAAAGCGTCAGCGACGCCTGCCTCGACGCGCATCTTGCGGCGCAAGACCTCGATGAGGTGATCAACATGCAGTACACCTCGGGCACCACGGGCTTTCCGAAAGGCGTGATGCTGACGCACCGCAACATCGTCAACAATGGCTACTGGCTAGGCGAAGCGCTCGGTTACACGCCGCAAGATAAGCTCTGCGTGCCGGTGCCTTTCTTTCATTGCTTCGGCTGCGTCATCGGCGTGCTCGGCGCTTACACACACGCCGTGCCCATCGTGCCGCTGGAAACCTTTGATCCGCTCGGCGTGCTCCAAGCGGTCGAGAGCGAGCGCTGCACGGCGCTCTACGGCGTGCCGACCATGTTCATCGCCGAGCTTGAGCAGTTGGATTATCACGGCTTCGACACGTCGAGTCTGCGCACAGGCGTCATGGCCGGCGCGCTCTGCCCCGAGCCCTTGATGCGCAAGGTCATGGGGCGCATGAATCTGACGGAGCTGGCTATCGCTTATGGCTTAACCGAAGCGTCGCCGGGCATCACGGTCACGCCGCGCACAGACAGCGTCGAGCTGCGCACACAGACGGTCGGGCGCGCGCTGCCCGAAGTTGAAGTGAAGATCATTGACCCGGCGACCGGCGAGCCGTGTGCGCCGAACGTCGCCGGCGAGCTGTGCTGTCGCGGCTACAACGTGATGCGCGGCTACTACAACAATCCCAGGGCGACCGCTGAAGCGATTGATGCGGACGGCTGGCTGCACACCGGCGATCAGGCGACTATAGACGAGAGCGGCTATATACGCATCACCGGGCGCATCAAAGAAATCATCATTCGCGGCGGCGAGAACGTCGCGCCGAAAGAGATCGAAGATTTGCTGCGGCGGCATCCGAAGATCGCCGATGTCTATGTCTACGGCTTGCCGGACGAGCGCTTGGGCGAAGAGATCGCCGCGGCCATTCGCCTGAATGCCAACGAGGCGATGACCGGCGACGACGTGCGCGGCTTCTGCGACGGCAAAATCGCGCGCTTCAAGGTGCCGCGCCATATTCGCTTCGTCGAATCATTCCCGATGACCGCTTCAGGCAAGGTGCAGAAGTTCAAGTTGCGCGAGCAACATCTCGCCGCGCAGAATCCCGGCGATCAAACCAGCTCCTAGAGCCGTTTCCGATTGTGTTTGCCATGTGGCGCAATCTAACAGATTGCGCCACATGGGATGCCGTGACCCGCGTCACCAGCCCGAATAAACTGGTGACGCGGGCCGCATCGTGTGGAAGGCTGACCCCCGAAGCGATTCAGTGTTTGATCTTTGCCCAGGCGGAGGCGAAATCGAATTTCGGGCTCATCTCAGGCGTATGGCAGGTGGCGCACATCTGTTGCACGTTGCCGACGCGACCGTATCCCTTGGCGGGCTTTTGCGCATGCTCGCCGCCCGGCCCGTGACACTGCTCGCACTGCACGCTTTGTAATCTGGCTAACACGAGCTTGCCGGTCGCGTCCGTCCGCTGCCCGGTCGCGTGACAGCTCAGGCAGCCGGCTTGAAATTCCGACCAGCGCGGCGGCAGCTTGTCGGTGGCGTGCGCGTGGCCGCTGTTAGCCCACTGAATGTACTGCGCTTGATGACACCCGGCGCAGGCTTGCGAAGAAATGTAAGCCGCCCCCGCGCCGCCGGCCGCCGTCGGGTTGCGCGAGGCTTCAAGCCAGCTCTCCAATAATTTCTTCGATTCGCCGCGCGTCTGCTCTTCGGCATCGCGCGCCGCATTGACCAGTTTCATCGAGGCGGCATCATCGGGGAAGGTTTCGTCGAGCGTGATGAAGCGCGTGCGCAACGAATACTTGCCCGATGCTTCGCGGTAAGCGCGCAGCTCACCGAGCATGCGCGTTTCGTAAGAGGTGAAGAGAATCAGCGTCGGCCCGACAGTTAGTGGCGGGGTGAAAAAAGTGCCTTCGCTCTGACTGTTGCTGGCGATGATGGCATCAATGCCCGGAACCTGAGCCGCCAGGCGTGAGGCGGTGTCGGCTTTGAAGTAGCCGAGGACGATGACGAGGTCGGATTGCTTGCGCGCTTCGGGGACGACGCGGCGCGCGGTTTCAACCGGGTCGTTGATCTGAAAGCCATGCGGCAGGCTGTCGCCCGCTTCGGTTAAACCGACAAAGGCGACGCGCACGGGTTTGGTGTTGGCCGCGCGCGCCGGAACTTCGCGGACGACGAAAGGCGGCAGGCTCACGGCGCGGGCCGCATCGCCCGCGGTGTTTGCCGAAACCATCCGCTTGAGCGCGGGCCGCTCGCCCGCATGGCGTGCATATTCCGGTTTCGCCAGCAGCGTCGCGACATAGCGCAGGTCGGGCGCTGCGACGTTGATGACATCAACCTTGAAGTCATCGTACGACTTCAAAATCCAGTCGTCTTTGACCTGTACGTCGGGCCGCGGCCCGCCATGCGCGTTGCTCTCGCTGGTAAACGAGTTGCCGCTGTCGACGATGAGCGCAGGGATGCCGCCGACTTTTTCCTTGAACAGTTTTTCGTAGCTGACGCGCCGCGCCAGTCCCCCCATCCGGGGGGGCTTTCAGCCACACGGTTCGAGGCTGCCGTGGGTGCTGCCGATGAACTGAATGGCAAAGGCCGCGCCATCATCCGTGCCGGCGCGGGTCTCAAGCGGCGCTGTGACGGCAACAAATTCAAGCGGGCGGCGTGGCTGCTCTTGCTCTCCGCTTGCCGCGCGCCCCGAGCGCAGTCCAACGATAGCGGTGATCAAAAAGAATGCGACAATGGCAATCTTGAATCTCTTAATGAGGTTTCGTTTCTGCATCAGGTAAACAACGACCGGTGACGGTCAGCCTTTCGCAATGAAGTCGGTAACGGTTTGCGCCAGCTCGTCGAGATGGCCGGCAAAAAAATGATCCGCGCCTTCGATAACCTTCAAGGTTTTCGGTTCGTCCAGCCTCGCGACAAAGCGCGCCAGCTCGGCGGGCGAGCCGAATTCGTCGAGCCCGCCTTGCACAAAGAGCTTGGGCCGGCCGCAGTGAATCAACTGGCTGAAATCGTATTTCGAGACCGGCGCGCCCGCCGCGATCAACGCCGCGATGCGCGGGTCGCCGCAAGCGACGCGCAACATCACCGCCGCGCCAAATGAAAAGCCGGCCAGCCAGACCTCCGCCTCAGCGTACTTCTGCTCGATGAAGCTGATGGCGGCGCGCAGGTCATCTTGTTCGCCGCGCCCTTCGTCGTGCGTCCCCTGGCTGCGACCCGTGCCGCGAAAGTTGAAGCGCAGCACCGCGAACCCGGCTTCTTGAAAGGCGCGACTGATGCGGAAGACGACCTTGTTATGCATCGTGCCGCCGAAGAGCGGGTGCGGATGACAGACAATGGCGGCGCGTCGCACAGGCGGCTCGGCATCGCGAAGGATGGCTTCGATGCGCCCCGCCGGGCCTTCAAAAAACGTGTTGCCTGCAAGTCCGCTCATAAGCTGTTCTGGAAGATTTATCCTAACACGTCGGGCGGAGTCAGGCGAGTTGCCGACCGGCGGCCCCTGAATTCTGCCGACGGGAGTCGCGCGCGGACGCCGAGTCGAGTAGCATGAAAGCAGGAGGCCGGGGACCCAAACATGAATGTCAAGACGTTGCTACTGATGCGGCATGCGAAATCGAACTGGGACGATGCCAGCCTGCGCGACTTTGACCGCCCGCTGGCCGAGCGGGGCCGCCGCGACGCGCCGCGCATGGCGCAGGCGCTGGCGGCGCTCGATTCCGCGCCGGATTGTATTGTCAGCTCGCCGGCAAGGCGCGCCCGCGAAACGATTGAGGCGGTAATTACTGAAGCCCGTTTGACCGCGCCGCTCACCTTCGACGAAGCGATCTACGACGCCTCGACCGCGGCGTTGATGCGGATCGTGCGGCGATTGCCGGACGAGTGCCACCGCGTGCTGCTGGTCGGCCACAATCCGGGCTTTGAAGACCTGCTGACGCGGCTGTCCGGCGAGCGCGGGCGTATGCCGACGGCGGCGATTGCCTGCATCGAGTTCCAGGTTGATAGCTGGGACGACGTTGAAGACGGGCACGGCAAGCTCGTCTGGCTGCTGACTCCCAAGCAGTTGCGCAAAGACGATGGCGAGATCGAATAGTCGAGGGAATGAAAGATGAATGACAAGGCGCTCAGAAAGACGGTGGTTGAATTTTTACGCGGCGGCTCGGCGCACGTTTCATCCGAGGCCGCGCTGCAAAAGGTCAACCCGAAGCTTCGCCACGTGCGACCGGCTGACGCGGCGCATTCGGTCTGGGAAGAACTGGAGCATATACGCATCGCGCAGGAAGACATCCTGCACTATACGCTCGACGCCAACTGGCAATCGCCCGACTGGCCGGCGGGCTACTGGCCGGCCCAGGTCGCCGAAGTCACCGATGAGATGTGGGAAGACTCTGTGCGGCGGTTCACCTCTGACCTTAATGATTTGATCGAGCTGGCGGCAGATGAAGACCGTGATTTGACGGCGGAGATTCCGCACGGCGAAGGGCGCACCTACCTGCGCCAGTTGTTGCTGGTGGCAGACCACAATGCCTATCACTTCGGCCAGTTGGTGCAGACGCGCCGCCTGCTCGGCGATTGGCGGTGAGATTGCGTGATGACATGGGCAGGATTACCGCAGAGATCGCAGAGGGACGCGGAGGACAAATCAATCCTCCGCGTCCCTCTGCGGCCTCTGCGGTTTATTCACACCCGCGGCTGATTCAACTGGTCGGCTCGATCAAGCCGCCGATTTCATAAAGCAGGTACTCGCCGCTCTTGCCCGCCAGCTCAACGCGGTGACTGTTGCCGGGCTGAATCACTTCGCGCAATTCGTCAAAAGTCGCTTCCGAGATCAACAGCCGCGCGCCGCACCGTTTGGTGGCCGACTCGATGCGCGAAGCCAGGTTGACCGCATCGCCGATCACCGTGACCCGCTTCATGTCGGGCGCGCCGATTGCCCCAACCACGACCTCGCCATAGTGAATGCCGATGCCGATTTCAAAGCTCCTACCATGAATCTTTTCGACATACGGCTTCAGATGCTCGACCGCCGCGATCATGCCGAGCCCCGCGCGCACCGCCTGTTGCGCCGCGTCTTTCGAATCGTCAATTCCGAAAAGCGCCAACAGGCCATCGCCCATGTAATTGTCTATGCGGCCGCCGTTATCGCTGATGGCGCGGCCCACTTCGTAGTAGTAGCGGTTCAGCACATGGACGACATCGTAAGGCAGCAAGTGTTCGGCAAACGGTGTGAAGCCACGAATGTCGGCAAACAGAATGGCCAGCTTCTTCTCTTCGCCAATCGAGGCGGCTGCGCCGGTCGTGCCGGATTGCGCCGTCAGCTTGATGTCTTCGGCATCGAGCACGAGGCGGCGCAGCTTCACGTCACCGATGACGGCAGTTTGACAGGCGAGGCGGATCTCCGGCGCGAAGTGTAATCTCGTCGCCAGCGCGCTTTCGCGCTCATTGCGCGGCGGGCAGTGATCGAGCCCTTCGACGATCTGAACGCGGCAGGTCGAACAGCGCGCCTGACCGCCGCAGGCATGGGCATGCGGGATGGCGGCGCGCAGCGAGGCTTGCAGGATCGTTTCACCCGGCTCGACCGCGGCGGTCCTTGTTTCGATCACGTAAGAGATGCGCGGCATGATAAACAGCTTCTCGTCGCGCGGTATCAGACCGCGCTCAGCGGCGGACGACGTTTGGCCCAGGGTCGCGCTTGCTCAAGCTGCGCCGCCAGCCGGAACAGCGTCGCCTCGTCGCCGAACCTGCCGATGAAGTGTGTGCCGATGGGCAGACCTTCCTCGTTCCAATACAACGGCACGGACATGGCCGGCTGGCCCGTCGCGTTGCAGATCGGCGTGTAGGGCACAAACTGAGTCGCCCGCCGCATCCCCGCCATCGGGTCATCAGGCTGCGCGTCGAATGAGCCGAGCGGCACCGGCGGCTCGCCAAGCGTCGGCGTCAGCCACACATCGTAGTCGGTCATAAATTGCGCCACCGTGCGCGACATGCCTTGCAGCCACTGCAAGGCCATCAGGTAATCGGTCGCCTGTGTCTGCTTGCCCATTTGATAAAGCATCCAGGTGCCCGGCTCGAACTGATCTTCCTGCGGTTCGCGGCCCAGGACATGCGCCAATCCGTCAATCGTCCACGCGCAGCCCGCCGACCAGAGCGCCATAAAGGATTTCATGTACAGCTCGCCGTTGATGACGGGCGCGGCCTCGGCGACTTCGTGGCCCAGCTCGGCGCACAGTGCCGCGGCGTCGTGCGCCGCTTTCACACAGTCTTCATGAACGGGCGTGCCGAGCAGAGTTTGTGTCATCAAGGCAATGCGCAGCGCGCCTGTGGGCGCGCCGACTTCTTCAGCGAAGGGTCGGGCCTTCGCCGGTGCGTAGTAGGGATCACCCGGCGAAGGGCCGGCTGTGGCATCCAACAGCGCGGCGCTGTCGCGCACAGAGCGCGTGACGGCGTGCTCGGCGACCAGGCCGCTGAATATATCGCCGAAATCCGGCCCCAGGGGGTTGCGCCCGCGCGTCGGCTTCAATCCGAAGACGCCGCAGCACGAGGCAGGGATGCGAATCGAGCCGCCGCCATCGTTGGCATGCGCCATCGGCACCAACCCCGCGGCGACCGCCGCTGCCGAGCCGCCGCTTGAGCCGCCGGTGTTGCGCGTCGTGTCCCAGGGATTACGCGAGGGGCCGAAGCGCGTCGGCTCCGTCGTCGGCAGAATGCCGTACTCCGGCGTGTTGGTCTTGCCGACGATGACCAGCCCTGCGCGTTTGTGGCGAGCCGTCAGCTCAGAGTCATAGTCTGGCGTGAAATCTCCGACGAACTCTGACCCTGACGCCATGCGCACACCTGCGTAGGCGGCGAGCAAGTCTTTCAAGAGAAATGGGACGCCGCTGAATGGCCCGTCGGGCAGCGCCGCGGCCGCGGTGGCGCGCGCCTCGTCGTACATCGGCGTGATGACGGCGTTGAGTGTCGGGTTGATCCGCTCGATGCGCTTGATGGCGGCTTCGACCAGCTCGATGGCCTTGACCTCTTTGCGGCGCACCAGCTCGGCCTGAGCGGTGGCGTCGAGGGCGGCAAATTCGTCGGCTTGCGCTTGCGACATGGCAGTCGTCCTTTCAAGAGAAGATGGCAGATGGCGGCGAGCCGGCACCCCGCCGGCCCTGAACCCACATCATAGCCTTGATGCGTCGCGATGCCAAAGCTCGTTTAGCGGATGGCGTCGTTTGACTCAGGTTGCCGGCACGTGCTAATTTGCTGCTTCTTAGTTTTGTTCTTTTTTAGTGTGAGCGCTTCGGGTGCCTCGGACGCGAGTTCGAGGAGAATAGGGAAGCGGGTGAGAATCCCGCACGGTCGCGCCACTGTATTGCTTCTCGAAGTCGCCGGCCTCAGGGCCACCGGTCATCAACCGGGAAGGCCGCCGGCGGCAGGATGCCAGCCAATGTCTGGCCGTCCACGAGACTAAGTCAGGAGACCTGCCCGAAGCCATAGCCGATTGCCTTCCGCGTGAGAGGGTCGTGGCCAGGGCTGCCCGCATTAACGCTCCTGCCGAGTTCTTTCGCGAAAGAATCGGCGGGAGCTTTTCATTTGCGCGCTTTTTTCAAACTGCAAAGCAGGGCAACCCGGAGCCGCAGACGGCCGGGCGTCATCATCTTGCTGCTCGCCGCTTGCCTGATTACTTCCTGCTCGACGCGGCGGACGTCACCCGCCGGCGGGCAAACCGTCACCGACGAGTTAGGCCGCACGGTCAACGCTCCAGCAAGGCCGCAGCGCATCGTCTCGCTCGCGCCTTCGATCACCGAAATCTTATTCGCGCTCGGCCTCGGCGACCGCGTCGTCGGCGTGACCTCGTATTGCGATTACCCGCCAGAGGCAACCGGCAAAGAGAAAGTCGGCGACACCGTGCGCCCAAGCGTCGAAAAGCTCGTCGCCTTGCGCGCCGACCTCGTCATCGCTTCGACCTCAAGCCAGTTAGAGCAGTTCATCGCTAAGCTCGATGATCTCAGCATCCCCGTTTATATCAGCAACCCGCGGCGTGTCGGCGACGTCACCGACACGATTGAGCGCATTGGCACGCTGACCGGCGCGACTGAGCGCGCTCGCGAATTGTCGGATTCATTACAAAAGCGAATGGCCGCCATTGATGCCGGCCTGGCGGGAGCGGAGCGCCTGCGCGTGCTGGTTATTCTCAACGCCGAGCCGCTGATCACCGCCGGCGGCAGCACCTTCGTCAACGACTTGATTGAACGCGCCGGCGGCAGATCGATCTCGGCAAACGAAAGCGCGGAGTATCCGCAGTACAGCCTGGAGACCGCCGTGGCCGCTCGCCCCGAGGTGATCTTTCTGCAAGCGCAGGATGCGCCGTTACCCGGCCGGCTGAAAGAAACACCGGCGGCCAGGGCGGGCCGCGTCTATCACATCGATGACAACCTGATGCTCAGGCCCGGCCCGCGCATTGTTGATGGCCTGGAACAGATGGCCGCAGAGCTTCACCCGGAAATCTTTAAGCCGGGCAATCACTGAATCGCGCAACCGAACGATGACAGGCATGGCGACAACAGGAAGACTCATCAGCCGTGAGCGGCTGACGGCACGGCGGCTGGCGGTGACACTCGCCGTCTTGTTGCTGGCAGTCGCCGGGCTGTTGATCGTCGCCGTAAGCGTCGGCAGCGAATCGGTGAGGCTGGCGGCAATCTTCAAGATCATCTTTGCCAAACTGAGCGGACAAGTCGCAGAGGTTACACCTGAACAGCAGATCATCATTGCCCGGATTCGTTTGCCGCGCGCCTTGATGGCGACGGTCGTAGGCAGCGCGCTAGCCGTCGCCGGCGCGGCTTATCAAGCATTGCTGAAAAACCCGCTGGCCGACCCCGGCGTGCTTGGCGTGTCGAGCGGCGCGGCCATCGGCGCGATTGTCGCCACGGTCTTCGCCGAATCGCTGCCGCTCAGCCGGCCCCTCGCGGCGTTCGCCGGCGCGGTGATGACCATCGCCTTCGTTTACGCGATGGGGCAGAGCCGGCAAGGCGGCTCGTCCGAACGCCTGGTACTGGCCGGGGTGATTACCAACGCCTTGCTCTCATCCGTGGTGATCTTTCTAGTAACGACCGCCGCGGGAGCGCGGCAGCGCGGCGTCATCTCGTGGCTGATTGGCGACATGAGCGCCGAGACCTCGCTGTTGCCGCTGGTCAGTCTGTTCGTGCTGGCGGGCATCGTCGCCATCTACGCCAACGCCCGCGGCCTGAACCTGTTGATGGTCGGTGAAGCCGACGCCGTGGCGCTCGGCGTCGAAGTCAAGCGCGTCAAGCTGATGGTCTACGTTGCGGCGTCGCTAATCACCGGCGCGGCAGTCGCGGTGAGCGGCGCGATTGGCTTCGTCGGCCTGATCATTCCGCATGCGGTGCGGCTGGTCGGCGGCAGCGACAACCGCCTCGTCATTCCGGCGTCGGCACTGGCGGGCAGCGGGTTTCTGTTACTCGCCGACACCCTGGCGCGCACGGTGATTGCGCCGCGCGAGTTGAACATCGGCGTCATCACGGCGCTCATCGGCGCGCCGGTCTTTATCTATCTACTGCGGCGAACGAGTTGAGGGAGGTGTTGGGTGTCGGGTGTCGGGTGTTGGGGGCCGGCGCGGTTTTCTGCCCAACACCCGACACCCAAAACCAGATCATGCTTCAAGTCAGCGACATTCGATTCAGCTACGCCGGGCCGGTGTTAAAGGGCCTGACGTTCGCGCTGCGCGCGGGCGAGTTGCTGGCATTGCTGGGGCCGAACGGCGCGGGGAAGAGCACGCTGGTCAAATTGATCGTCGGCATTCTACGCCCGGCCGGCGGCAGGCTCTTGCTCGAAGGCCGCGACCTGCCGGCGATGTCGAGGCGCGAGGCGGCGCGGCTGATTGGCTACGTCGCGCAGGAATCGAGCCTGATGTTTCCGTTGACGGCTTTGGAGTACGTGCTGCAAGGGCGATTCGCGCAGGGCCGCTTGATCGGCTTTGAAAGCGATGAGGATTTGCGCGAGGCGCGGCGTGTGATGGAGCTTACAGAAACGACAGGGTTCGCCGCGCGTCGTGTGCAAGAGCTTTCGGGCGGCGAGCGCCAGCGAGTCATGCTGGCGCGGGCGCTGGTGGCGTCGCCTCGCCTGCTGGTGTTGGACGAGCCTGTGGCCAATCTCGACATCGAGCATCAGGTGAAAATGCTTGAGCTGGTCAGGCACCTGACCGATGGCGGCGAGATGTCGGCCATCGTCATCACCCACGAATTAAACCTGGCGGCAGAGTTCGCCACCGACGTGCTGCTGCTGAAAGCGGGCGAAATCGCCGCGCACGGGCCGCCCGCTGATGTAATGACTGAAACTAATCTGAGCGAAGTCTTTCATGCGCCGCTCACCGTTGACGCCAACCCGGCAAGCGGCGCGCCGCGCATCACGGTTTCACGAAAGTCCTGAATGCCGAGTGGCGGAGCCGGACGAAAGGAGCGTTTTATGTTGAATGATTCATTGGCGAGCTTGCCTACCACACAACGCGTTGCGCGACTCGTGGTCATCATCGCTTGCTTGATCTTCACCCCGATTGCCATCGCCGCCGAGCGCGGGCAGGTCACAGGGGTTGTCAGCGATCCGTCCGGCGCGAAAATCGCCGGCGCGCGAGTCATCCTCCATGACCGTGCCGGTGCAATCGTTGCCGAGGCGCGCACAGACGAGAGCGGACAATTCAGGATCAACGACATTGCCGCGGGCCATTACACCATCGGCGCCGAAGCGACCGGCTTTACCCAGGCTGAAGCCGTGAGCGTTGACGTGCCGGCGCATGCGACGTCGAGCGTTAACCTGCGGCTCGACGTCGCCGCTATCACCGACCGCATGGTCGTCACGGCGACGCGCACGATGGCACAGACCGCAGAGCTGGGCGGCTCGATTAGCGTGATAACCGGCGAAGACTTGCAGCGCATGAATCAAACGCTAGTGTCCGAATCCTTGCGTTTGATTCCCGGCCTCGTGGTGGCGCAGAGCGGCGGGCGCGGCGGCATCACCTCAGTCTTTGCGCGTGGCGGCGAATCGGATTACAACAAAGTGCTGATTGATGGCGTGCCGGTCAACTCGGCAGGCGGATTGTTCGACTTCGCGCCGCTTACGCCCGAAAACCTCGACCGCGTCGAAGTCGTGCGCGGCCCGGCGAGTGCCCTGTTCGGCTCTGACGCTATGACCAGCGCTGTGCAACTGATGACGCGGCGCGGCTCGACGGCGGTGCCTGAGTTCGAGCTGAGCGGCGAAGGCGGCAGCTTCGACTTTCACCGCGAGACGGCGCGGCTGGCGGGCCGGCGGGGGCGCTTCGATTACGCAAGCAGCTTCGGCTTTCAAACGACGGATGGTCGCTTTCGTAATAGCGATTACATCAACCGTTCGGCCTCGGCGAATCTCGGATGGCAATTCGCTGCCGACCTGGAGTTGCGGGTCACGGCGCGCACAGATAACAGCACGCTTGGCGTTGCCGGTTCGACCGGCTTGCTGTTTGCGGACCCGGACGAGCGCCAGAAGCATCGTGACCTGGCCACAAGCGCCGGGCTGGAATGGCGCATCACGCCGCGCATCAATCAAACGGCGCGATTCATCTTTTCGGAGTTCGAGACCTTTAACTTCGATCCAGTGGCCCAGGACTTGACGCAGCCAGAGACGCCGCCGCTGCCGCCGTTCGCCTTCGGCGCGGATTTCGCTTTCAGCTTTGCCGATCATGAAAAGCGTGCAGGCTTTCAGTATCAAATCATCGCGGCGCTCGGCAGGGCGAATGTCTTGACCGGCGGCCTCGATTTCGAGCACGAGTCGGGCGTCTTCGACGATGGCTTCAGCCGCGTCGCGCCGACGCGGAACAATCTCGGCGTCTATGTTCAGGATCAACTGGCGTGGCGCGAGCGCCTGTTCATCACCGCTGGCGTCCGCGTCGAGCGCAACACGGCAAACGTGCCGGAGGACCTGCGCGCAACTTTAATCTCACTCGGCTCGACTGCGCCCACAGGCCATGTCGGGTTCGGCACCAGCGCCAACCCTCGGCTGGCCGCATCCGTGCTGGCGCGTCGCCATCAGGAGAGCGCGGCGCTGGGCGCAACGCGTGTCAAGGCGAGTTTCGGCACAGGCATCAAAGAGCCGCGCTTGATCGAAGCCTTCAGCCCGAGCTTCTTCTTTCTCGGCAACCCGGCGCTCAATCCCGAACGCGCCATCAGTTTTGATGCCGGCGTGTCGCAGGAGTTCTGGAATCGCCGGGCGAGCCTTGACCTGACTTACTTCGACAACCGCTTCCGCGACCAGATCGCTTTTGTTTTCGACCCGCTGACCTTCGGGCCTGTGAAATTGGAGAATGGGACGCTGACAAACTTCATCAATGTCGAACGCTCGACGGCGCGCGGCCTTGAGCTGGCGGGCGCGGCACGACCGACAAGGCAGTTGCGGCTCCAGGCGAGCTACACCTTCCTGCGCTCGCGGCTGGTGCGCGCGGCGAGCCTCTTGAATCCCGAACTCGGCTTACCCTTGATTCGCCGCCCGCGCCACGCCGGGACGATTGAAGCAAGCTGGGTAGCTGATCGTTGGGATGTCACGCTCGATGGCTCGCTGGTCGGGCGGCGGCGCGACATAGACCCGGTGACCGGGGCGCGCTTCGATGGCGCGGGGCGCGCGTTCACCAACGATGGCTATGCGAAGCTGAATCTATCGGGCTCATATCGCCTCAACCGGGCGCTGCGGGCGTTTGCGCGAATCGAGAATCTCTTGAATCAGGATTATCAGGAAGTGCTTGGCTATCCGGCTTATCGCTTGAACTTCAGCGCCGGCTTGCGTGTGCGGATCGGCAGCAGGTAGGTAGAGCCGTTGCCAGTTGTCAGTTCTCAGTTGTCAGTTAATGCATCGGACAAAGCTGTGATCAACTGGCAACTGACAACTGGCAACGGTTAGAGAGAGACGCCTTCGCGGTTGAGCATGCGGCGATACATCTCGCGCAGACGCATGGCCATTTCGAGTTTCTTGCGCGAAATGCCCATCAGCTTCTTATTGCCACGCTGGTGGGCGGCTTCGAATATCGCGCGAAGGGATTTAATCTCGTCTTCCTGAGCGCGTAACCGCTCGATGAAATACTCCTCTGGCATACGCGATACAACCTTTCAGCAATCAGTTTGATGAACCGAGGGGGAGGCCAGTCCCTATAAACAATCTGACCGCTTCTTTGACGGTTAGCGATTCCGGTTCTTCCGAGCGGGATTATAGCCCAATCGTCGTCGGCGGCAAAGCCAAATCCCGCGATTGACAATTCGCGACTGAGCCCGGCGCTGATAAAACTGTGATTCGCGACGGGCGCTTAACTCGACAGTTGACGGCGAGCCTTGCGGCTTGATCTTTATTCCGGCGTCTGTGGCGGACGCGCCTTGCGCTCACCCTCGCTGACGCTATTGACGGGCATCGCAAAGCCGTCGTTGCTGCGCTTGGAAACGCCGAGCTTCTTGAGCGCCGGTGCAGATGGTGCGCCGGTCATGGGAAAGCCGTTAGCGGCTTGAAATCCTTTCATCGCCTGAACCGTGGCGTCGTCATATTGACCGGAGGCCGGGCCCGTAAGGTAACCGGCCTTGATTAGCGCGTTCTGAATCTCTAACACGCGCTCGGTCGGAATGCCGCTGCCAGAGGTGTGCGGCGTGGCGGCAACCGGCGCGACTTCAGGCTCGGAACGGCGGCGCACATAGCGGTAGCGCACGACGCGGCGACCGTGGCGACCGCGCACGACGATGCGCTCGCGCACCCGCCCGCCGCGTTCGCTGCGCTCGCTGCGTGCCAGCTCGCGCCGTTCGCGCCGCGACAGTTTGCCGCGCCGCCCTGCACGCTCGCCGCGCCCGCGTCGGTCGGCCCGCTCGTTGCGCCCGCGTCGTTCAGCGCGGCCACGCGAAGATCGGCTGCGCGCCTCGCGGCGGCCCGACTTGCCGCGCGCCGCGTGAGCGCGTGACGAGCCGCGCCCGCCTCGCGAACGCTTCGCCAGTGCCTCGGGGACGGTCAGCGCCGCCAGCAGAGCAATCGTAATAAACAGTACAAATACCCGTTTCATAACCGCGTCTCTTTTCGTTTGAAATCGAGGGCAACGTGCGTGAGGCCGTCCCGGTCGGGCATTATAGCATCAGCTCGCGACCAGGGGAAATGATGAATGATGAGTGATGAATGCTGTATAAAAGAGGAAACGGCAGGGGATTATCTAAACAATCTGGCCCCAGTCGGCAATTCATCATTCATCATTCGTCATTCATCATTTGATTCTATCTGTGGTTTAATTGAATCATAGAAACGGAGGTTAGATGAAAGTCATTCTCATCGGCGACGTTGTCGGCAAGCCCGGTCGCCGCGCTTTGCTCGCCAACTTGAAGCAGTTGAAGGTGCAGCACGAAGCCGAGTTCGTTGTCGCCAATGTTGAGAACGCTGCCGAAGGCGCTGGCCTCGTTCCCAAGATCGGCGATGAAATCCTGAGCGCCGGCGTTGACGTGATGACCTCAGGCAATCACATCTACGACAAGCGCGAAGTGATCGCCTACATCGAAAACCAGCCGCGCCTGCTGCGCCCGGCCAACTATGCGCCCGAAACGCCGGGGCGCGGCGCCTGGGTTGGCTCGACACAATCGGGCACGCCTGTGGCGGTGATCAATCTGCAAGGCCGCGTCTTCATGGCGCCAAGCGATTGCCCCTTCCGCACCGCCGACCGTTTGATCGGCGAAGTCAGCAGCCGCGCCCGCATCATCCTGGTTGACCATCACGCCGAAGCCACTTCAGAGAAGCAGGCGCTTGGCCGTTATCTCGATGGTCGCGTCTCGGCGGTCGTCGGCACACACACGCATGTGCAGACCGCCGACGAGCAAGTCTTAAAAGGCGGCACCGCTTACATCACAGACCTCGGCATGAGCGGGCCGTATGATAGCGTCATCGGCGTTCAGAGCGATTTGATCATCGGGCGCTTCTTGCGCGGCATGCCGACGCGGTTCGAGACGGCGACCGAGGGCGCGAAGGTTTGCGGCGTCGTCGTCGAGATTGACGAGCGCAATGGCAAAGCGACGCAGATCGAGCGCTTTCAAGTGAACGGCTGACAGGTTGATTGGCAGGCGCGGGAGGCGGCTTTCCAGGCTGCCTCCCGCTTTTGTATTTGTAGTTGCGACTACTTCATCGCCGCTTCGATGGCTTCGTCCAGCACCTGGACGGCGAAGTCGGCCTGCTCAAGGTCAATGATCAGCGGCGGCGAGAAGCGGATAGCTGATTCGCCGGCGCCCTGCACGACGACCCCGCGATTGAAGCATTCGAGGACGACCTGATCGCGCAGCGCCGTCCACGGCTCCAGGCTTTCGGCGTCGCGGGCAATCTCGATGCCGATCATCAGCCCGCGCCCGCGCACGTCGGTAATCACTTTATGCTTTTGCTGAAGCTCGCGCAGGCGCTCCATCAAGTGCGCGCCGACATCCGCGGCGTTCCGCATCACGCCGCCTTCAAGCAGCTCAATGGTCTTGAGCGCCGCGACTATCGCCACAGGATTACCGCCGAAGGTCGAAGCGTGCGCGCCGACGTGCCAGCTCATCAAATCGGCGCGCGCCACCAGCACGCCGAGCGGCAGACCGCCGCCGATGGCTTTCGCCATGCAGATCATGTCAGGCACGACTTCGGTATGCTCAATCGCCCACATCTTGCCGGTGCGCCCGACGCCCGATTGGACTTCGTCAACGACGAGCGGGATGCCGTGCTGGTCACAAATACGGCGCAGCTCTGGGAAGAAATCAGCATCCGGCACGACGTAGCCGCCTTCGCCTTGAATCGGCTCGACGATGATGGCGGCGCAGTCTTCGGGCGGCACCGTCGTTTTGAAGATCGTCTGTTCAAGGTAGCGCGCCACCCGGCGGCCAACGCTTTCACCGGCGCGGCGCTCAAGCGGGAAGCGGATCGGGTTGGCATAAGGAATGTGCGTCACGTCGAGCGCCTGCGGGCCGAAGCCGCGGCGCTGTGCCGCCTTCGACGCAGTCAGCGACAGCGTCCCGAAGGTGCGCCCGTGGAATGCGCCGCGAAAGGCGATGAACTTCTGCCGGCCCGTCGCATAGACCGCCGCCTTGAGCGCCGCCTCCATCGCTTCAGCGCCGCTGTTGCCGTAGTGAACCTTCTTGGCGAACTCACCCGGCGTGATGGCGACCAGTTTTTCGGCGAGCGCCGTCTGGTGCGGGTAGTAGTAATCGGTGCCGGAGATGTGCGTGAACTCCTGCGCCTGTTTGTAGATGACTTCGCTGATCGCCGGGTGCGCGTGGCCGAGCGCGGCGACAGCGACGCCGGCGTTAAAGTCCAAAAAGAGGTTGCCGTCAACGTCTTCAATCATCGCCCCGTAACCGCGCTGGACGACCAGCGGATAGCTGCGCGTGTAGCTCGGCGAAATGTAGCGCGCGTCCCGTTCGAGCATCTGTTGTGCCCGCGGGCCAGGCAGCGCCGTCTTAATCTCCGGCAGGTGTTTCTTCGGCATAGTCTGCATAAAGCCTCCTCGTCAGTTTGCTTGAATGTTGGACGGGATCGAAAATCCCGCGGCTCAGAGCAAGGCTCAAAGGGCAGGGAATTAGTCGCCGAAGAGGTTGCGGCGGACGATGCGCGGCGTGTGTTTCAACTCTCTAATCATCTAGGGAATCTCCCTCCCAACTTATGTTCAATTTTACCACGCGGTTGCGCGGCCTTCAATTCTCGTGGCAACTCACTGGCCCGCGATGAGAATTCCTCTGGCCTCGGCTTGACTTCGCTGTTGACTAAGCAGTAGGATAGCGCCCGACAGGTAGCAGCACACTTGGCCCGAAGCTTTATCTCGCAATTCCTTACGGCAATCAATATCGCAGTCGAATCGCTCGAAGGTTTCTGATGTAACCGAAAAGGTGCGGTACAGCTTTATTGTTTGTCCGCTTTCAATGTCTTTCAGCAAAACACTTTCCCGGAGGATTCTATGAAATTCAGGTTGGCAGGCATCTGTACGATTCTCCTCTTCGTGGCCGGCGCCTGGCTTTGGCCCAGTCAAGCGCAACGGGACGGTCAAAGGTCGTCGCCCACTGGCGGCGCGCCGCGCGCCAAAACAGCCGCGGTTAAGCCTGGCCGTCCTGGGCAAAAAGCCGTGCTTACGCCGCAATACTCCCAGGCGGTCGACTTCGCCGTGAGCAAGCCGGTCCGCTCGCTTGCCACCGCGAACCGCTCGATCATTAGCGCCAAGCCCGGCGCGCCAGAGGTCGAGCCGCAAGAGATCAACGAGAAGAACAGCGAGGAAGTGCGCTCATGGGGGAACAGCAAGGCTTCCTTCGATGGCGCGCTGCAAACCCGTTCGAATATAAGAACGCCATCGGCGCTGCCGACGCCATCGCTGGACTTTGACGGCATCGCCTTCACGGATGGCAATTCGGGCGCGCCGCCCGATACGGTCGGTGATGTCGGCCCGAACCACTATATCCAGATGACCAACAATACAACGGTTGGCATTTTTAATAAGAGCGGCACGCTGCTCGTGCCTTACTTTAAGCTGAACACCCTGTTTGCGTCACTCAGCGGGATTGTGACGGTGCTGAATCCGGGCGATCCCATCGTCCTGTACGACCGCATGGCCGACCGCTGGATGATCAGCCAGTTCGTCTTCACCGGAACCGGCACGATGCCGCCGTATCACGAAGCCATCGCCGTCTCGAAGAATGGCGACCCGACCGGCTCCTGGTATCTATACGACTTCGTGCTGCCGGGCAACGAGTTCCCCGATTACCCGCACTTCGGCGTCTGGCCGGACGGCTACTACATGACCTCCAACCAGTTCCTCATGGGCGGCCCCAATGATGGGACAGGGGCGTTTGCCTTCGACCGCAAGAAGATGCTCAACGGCGACCCGACCGCCAGCTTGATTTATTTCAACCTCAATCTGGCGACGCACCCGGAATTCATTTTCGGCATGCTGCCGGCAGACCAGGATGGCATTCTGCCGCCGGCGGCGGGCACCCCCGAAGTCTTCGCTTATTTCACAGACAACGATCTCGGCGACCCGGCGGACGGTTTGCGGCTCTTCGATTTCCATGCGGACTTCACGACGCCGGCGCTGTCGACGTTTACCGAGCGCACCGAGAGCACCTACCCGACGCCACTGGCGCTGGCCGCTTTCGACGGTCGCAACCCCAGCGGGCGCGGCGACGTCGAGCAGCCGCCGCCGGCGGGCAATAACTCGACCGACCGGCTCGACTCGGTCTCGACGCGCTTGATGAACCGGCTCCAGTATATCAACCGCAACGGCACGGAATCGCTGGTCGGTAACTTCACGGTCAATGCCAGCGGGGTGGCGCCGAGCAGCGCCGCTAACTATCAGGCGGCCTTCCGCTACTTCGAGCTGCGCAAGACGTCGCCGGGCGGCCTCTACAGCGTCAACGAGCAGGCGACCTTCTCGCCCGACGCGGGCAACGGCGCGAGCGGCGACAACCGCTGGATGGCCAGCGCCGCAATGGACAATCAGGGCAACCTGATGGTCGGCTACACGCGGTCGGGCGTGACCGCCGGCCATACCCCTTCGCTGTACTACGCGGCGCGCGCTTTCAATGATCCGCCCAACGGTTTGTTCCAGGGCGAAGGCGCGATGTATACCGGCGCCGGCGTGCAGCGCGGCACCAACAACCGCTGGGGCGATTACAGCGCCATGGCGCTCGATCCATCGGACGATTGCAGTTTCTGGTACACGAACGAGTACTACACCACGACGGCTACGACCTTTAACTGGCGGACGCGCATCGGCAAGGTGCGATTCGCCTCGTGCCAGGCGCCCGCGCAGGGCACGCTCGCCGGCACGGTGACCTTCTGCGATACCGGCCTGCCGGTGCAGTACGCCACGGTGACGGCGACGGGCGGGCCTTCCGACGGCTTCTCGGCGACGACGGTGGCCAACGGCACCTATTCGCTGAAACTCGCCCCCGGCACCTACTCGGTGACGATCACCTCGGCGCCACACAGTTGCATGACGACCGGCCCGTTCATGGTCACCATCACCGATGGCGCGACGACGACGCAGAACGGCTGTCTGACCGGCGTTGCGAAGTTCCTCTACTCGTCAGCGGCGATCTCCGGCGGCGACGGCGATGGCGTCATCGAGAAGAGTGAGTGTAACAACCTCAACGTGACCATCCTGAATGATGGCTGCATCACCGGCGCGAACATCACGGCGACACTCTCCAGTTCGACGGCGGGCGTGACCATCACCCAGCCGAATTCGCCGTACCCGGCGACGGCCGAGGGCGCCACCTCGACCAACAGCGTGCCATTCTCTGTAAGCACGTCGAATGCTTTCGTCTGCGGCACGACGATCAACTTCACGCTGACGGTCACCTTCACGGGCGGATCAAGCACGATGAACTTCTCGCTGCCGACCTGCGGTTGCACGACGCAGACCGTCTCAGGAAGCCTGGTTGCCGGCGATACGACACAGACCGGACGCATGGGCCGCGATTCGGTCGTCTCCGCTTGTGGCACTACCAAGACCTGTCCTGGAGCCCTTGCCGGCGATACGAACCCGCATTTCTACGATGTCTACAACTTCACCAATGGCCCGACGGCGGCCTGCGTGACGATCACGACAACTACGAGTTGCGGGACGGCGGCGGTCAACCAGATCATGGCCGTGGCTTACCTGACGAGCTACAACCCGGCCAACTTCTGCACGAATTATCTCGGCGATCCGGGCGGCAGCCCGCAGCCGACCAATTCGTTCAAGGTCAACGTGCCGGCCAATACTGTACTGGTCGTCGTCGTGCAAACGATGTCGACCGGCGATTGCAGCGGCTACAGCGTCAGTGTTGACGGCTTGATCTGCGACACCGCCGGCAACGGCCCGTGTCAGCCTTGCACGATCACGTGTCCGCCGAACAAGACCCAATCGACCGACCCGAACCAGTGCAGTGCCGTCGTCACCTACGCCGATCCCACGACCACTGGCACCTGCGGCGTGGCCGCCTGTACGCCGACCTCGGGCTCAACCTTCCAGAAGGGGACCACCACCGTCACCTGCACGACGACGGCTGGCCCAGGCTGCACGTTTACCGTCACGGTCAACGACACGCAGCCGCCTTCGATCACCTGTCCGGCCAACGTCACTGTCGTCTCCCCGGCACCTGGAAGCGGCGCGACGGCTACTTACCCGCCGCCGGTGGCGTCGGACAACTGCCCCGGCGTGACCACCGCTTGCACGCCGCCTTCGGGCTCGATGTTCCCGATTGGGACAACCACGGTCACCTGCACGGCGACTGATACATCGGGCAACACCGCGACGTGCAGCTTTACCGTCTCGGTCTTCGACGGCAGGTTGCAGGATGACTTCGAGGGCTGCAACAACACGGTGCTGTTCAACACGATCACGGGTGAATACCGCTGGTGCTGTCACGGCACGATCTTCACGGGTCGCGCCAAGGTGACGCGCGCCGGCAACACCTACTCGCTGTCGCATGTTCCCGCAGACCGGCGCGTGCAGATCAACCTCAACGCCGGTGGTTCGCCGCCCAACGGCACTGCGTCGCTGCAAGTGCCGGCAGGCAAGACCATCTGCGTAATCAGTGATCGCGACATCCGCAATGACACCTGTGTTTGCGGAGCCGCCGCGCCGCCGGTAACCCTGCGCTAAGGCGTAATCATCGATAAACAGGGAGGCTCCGACTTCCCTTCAACCGGGCCGGTTGCTTCGCGCAGCCGGCCCGCTCTCTTTTTAGACGCCAGCCGGCCCGCCCAGACGGTTTCAGGCGGTGAGACCAGCGGCGCGGCCCGCCCGCTTCAGGCCCCGCCTTTTTGATAATTCCGCGCCACGGTTATGCAATAGTTCTTGCGCGTTAGATAGGTGCGTGTTAGATTTCATTCTCTGAAGAGTTTACGAAGAATGGGAGCAGACTGAACCGGCGCGAGGCGAGTAGTAGATTCCAGGTAGACCGGCAGCCGCATTCGGTGAGCGATGCCGGGCGGTCTCACGACACCTTAAACGCGACTCATCCACCGCTTCGGCTTTAAGCCCGCATCGTCGTTCTCCCTTGTATCATCTCTTGCTCTGCTGGGAAGTCACTTGAATGGTCGGGCGGAAACCATCGCGCGCCGCCTCGCTATGAGGCCGCCGGGGCCTGAGACGCCTCGCTGATGGCTCCGCCTGTTGTGTTTGCAGATGCAAGAAACGGGCATAAAACACGAGCTCTTTGAAGCTGCCATCGCGCTCCACGGTTCGCTGGCGCCGGACGAGATCATTCAGCGCGCGCTCCATGCGCTCAATCGGTTGCTGCGCGCCGATGCCTGGGCCGTCTATCTGAAAGACATGCACGCAGACCACCTGGAAATCGTGCGCGCCACGAACGTCGCCGCCGTCCCAATCGGGGCCTTCGTTGACCTCTGCGACCACACTTCGCCGGTGGCCGAAGCGGCGCGCGAGCGCCAGATGGTTGCGGTGCGGAGCGGCGAGACAACCGACGCGCCGGCGGCGATGCTTGTCGCGCCGCTGGTAGCCGGGCCGCGATTGATCGGCGTCGTGCTGGCGGCGCGGCGCGAGCCGTTCAGCGAAGATGAGGCATGCGACCTGGGCGTCTTGAGCCACTCGTTCGGGCTGGCGCTCGGTAACGCCATCGAGCATCGCGGCGCCACGCGGCAGACCCTGACCGACGATCTGACGCGCCTGTACAACGCCCGCTACCTCTACGAATCGCTCGACGCCGAGATTCGCCGCGCCCGGCGTTATAGCTCGGCGGTCTCGGTCGTCTTCATTGACCTGGATGGCTTCAAATCGGTCAACGATGTGTACGGCCATCGCGCAGGCAGTTTTACGCTCACCGAAGTGGCGCAGTTGCTGGTCGCCTCGGTGCGCGAGTCGGATTTTGTGGCACGCTACGGCGGCGACGAGTTTGTGCTGATGCTGCCGGAGACCGCTTCGCAGGCGGCCATGCAGATGGCTGAGCGCGTCCGCGCAGCGATTGCCCGGCACCGCTTCACCGGCAATGTCGGCGCCGAAATTCATTTGACCGCCAGCTTCGGTGTTGTCAGCTACCCGGAGCATGCGGCGATAGCTGAAAAGCTCATTGAACTGGCTGACGCGGCCATGTACGAAGCCAAACAGCATCGTAAGGACTCGGTCCAACTAGCCGCCCCCCTGATTTGAGGAAAGTCGTTTGGGCCGCCGCCTGGCCACGCGAGCGGCGCGGCCCATGAATTGATTGGAGAGCACAAAGTAAAGAAGATGAGAAATCTGTTCAACCCATTTTCAAGCGATCTCGCCATTGACCTGGGAACCGCCAACACGCTAGTCTACGCCAAAGGGCGCGGCATCGTCGTCAGCGAGCCTTCCATCGTCGCCATCAACAAAATCACCAATAAGGTCGAGGCCGTCGGCAAAGAGGCCAAGGAAATGCTCGGGCGCACGCCCGGCAACATCATCGCCATCCGCCCGATGAAGGACGGCGTTATCGCCGACTTCGAAGTCACCGAGAAGATGCTGCAACATTTCATCCGCAAGGCCCACAACGGGCGCTCGTGGATCAGCCCGCGCGTCGTCATCGGCGTCCCCGGCGAAATTACACAGGTCGAGCGCCGCGCCGTCGAAGACGCCGCCTACCGCGCCAAAGCCTCGAAGGTCTACCTGGTCGCCGAAGCCATGGCCGCCGCCATCGGCGCCGGCCTGCCGATCACTGAGCCCTACGGCAACATGATCGTTGACATCGGCGGCGGCACCACCGACATCGCCGTCATCTCGCTGTCGGGCATCGTCTACTCGCGCGCCGTGCGCGTCGCCGGCAATGAGCTGGACGAAGCCATCATTCAATACATCAAGCGCAAGTACAACCTGTTGATCGGTGAGCGCACCGCCGAATCGATCAAGATCGAGCTCGGCTCGGCCTGGCCGATGGAAGAGCCGTTGCAGATGGAGATCAAGGGACGCAACCTGATCGAAGGCGTGCCGCGCACCATCGCCATCACCGATGAGGAAGTGCGCGAGGCGCTGGCCGATCCCATCTCTACGGTGGTCAACGCCGTCCGCGTGGCGCTTGAGCGCACCCCGCCGGAATTATCCGCCGACATCGCCGAGCGCGGCATCGTACTGACCGGCGGCGGCGCGCTGCTCAAGGGCATTGACAAGCGCTTGATGCACGAGACCGGCGTGCCGGTCTCGCTTGCCGAAAATCCGCTTTCGTCGGTCGCCCTCGGCACCGGCAAGATGCTTGCCGACTTTGACCTGCTCAACCGCGTGAGCTGGGAAAACACCATGGTGCATCACTCCTTGTAACGACCGACGACCGACCGTTGACCGCCGCAAGACGAACCGACGGCGGTCGCCGGTCATCGGTCGTCCGTCGTCGTGGCTATGACGGCGAGTCCTGCTTCACAACGGAAGGCGGCGTGGTGGCTGGCGGCTTTGCTGCTCGGCCAGGTGGTCTTGATGTCGGCGCTGGCCAAACACCCCGAGAGCGAGCAATCCCTCCTCGGCACATGGATAATGACGCCGCTGGCGTTTGTCGAGCGCATCGTCAATGGCGCGGTCTCGGGCGTCACCGGCTTCTTTGCCGGGTACATTGATTTGCGCCACGCGCGCGCCGAAAACATCGACCTGCGCGAGAAGAACGATCAATTGCTCGGCGAGCTGAACGACCTGCGCGAGCGCGCCGTCGAGCTTGAGCGCCTGCGCACACAGCTGGCTCTGCCGCCGCATGCCGATTACCACAGCCTGGCGGCCAACGTCATCGCCCGTGACACGACAACCTGGTTTCGCCGCCTGACGATTGACCGCGGCACGCTCGGCGGGGTTCGCCTCAATATGCCGGTGATGACCGCCGGGGGGATTGTCGGGCGGGTCATTTCGGTCGGCCCGAACTTCGCGACCGTGCAGGTGATCACCGACAAACAGGCGGGCGTCGGCGCGATGCTGCAAACCTCGCGGGCGATGGGCGAAGTGCGCGGCCTCGACCTGGCGCACTGCGAACTGAAGAACATTTCGACGGCCATCGAGGTGCAGGAAGGCGAATCGGTGGTGACGACGGGGCTGGACCGCATCTACCCGAAAGGCTTGCTGATCGGCACGGTCGAGCGCATCGAGCAAGACCCGAACGCGCCGTTCAATAAAATTGTCATTAAGCCCACAGCCCCCATTGATCGCCTGGAGCACGTCCTGGTCTTGCTGGTCGAGGCGAAGGATTTAAAGATTGACGAAGCAACCAAGTAAATTGCGGATTGCGGATTGCGGATTGCGGAATATGGAAACGGCAGCCATTATCGGTTCGCCAAACCGCAATCCGCAATCCGCAATCCGCAATCCGTAGAGGTAGCCGGAAGCGTGCAGACATTCAAGATTATCTTGACCATCTTCATCGTGCTCTTGCTCCAGATGTTGCTTCCCACTTATCTGTCGTTTTTCAAGTATGTCGACCTGCCGCTGGTGGTGACCGTCTATTTCGGCTTGCAGCGCGCGCCGATGCTCGGAATGCTGACCGGCACAGCACTCGGGCTTGGCGGCGACCGGGTGGCCGGGGGCATCCTCGGCGTTGGCGGCTTTGCCAAGACGCTGATAGGCTATTTGGTGGCGGTCGCGAGCGTCCGCTTTGCCCTTGAAAACCCGCTGGCGCGACTGGCGATCATGGCGGTAAGTTCCGCGGCCAACACCGTGCTGTTCATCGGTTTGTACTTGATGCTTGAGCAGCCGCTGCCAGAGGTGGCGACCTACGGGGCGCTGGGGCGGCTGGTCGGTTGGAAAACGCTTGGCGACACCGCCGCGGCGGTCGTCTTGTTCATTGTCCTTGACCGGGTCTTCTCCGAACAGGCGGCGGCCCGGCGCATGGCGATTAAGAAGAGGTTCTATGAGTAGCAAAAAGAACCGGTCCAGAGAAGAGACGCAGAATTTCGAGCTGCGCCTGCATGCGTTGCAATACCTGATCCTGGTGATCTTCGTAGCGCTCGGCATCCGCTTCTACTTCTTGCAAGTCTCGCAGCATGACGTCTACGTGACGCGGGCCGAGAACAACCGCATCCGCGAGATTCCCATCCTCGCGTCGCGCGGCCTGATTCTCGACCGCAGCGGCCAGACCGTGCTCGTGGATAACACGCCGGCCTATAACGTCGTCATTTACCCGGAAGACATCACTGACAAAAACGAGACGATTCGCGTGCTGGTTGAAAACCTCGGGGTTGAGCGCGACGAGATCGTCGCACACCTCAACGACCCCTTCCGCCCGAAATCGCAGCCCATCCTGGTCAAGCAGAACGCCTCGAATGCCGACCGCGCCTGGGTGTCTGGACACGAGCTGGAGCATCCCGAAATCAGCGTCGAGACGCAGCCGCAGCGGCTCTACAAGTATGGCAAGACCGCGGCGCACGTTCTCGGCTACATCGGCGAGATCAGCCCCAAGCAGCTCGAAATGGAGAAGTATCAGAACGCCGGTTACAAGTCGGGCGACATCATCGGCCAGGGCGGCATCGAGGCGGTTTATGATCAGATTCTGCGCGGCCGCGACGGCAAACGCCGCGTCATCGTCGACAGTCGCGGGCGGCCCATCGCGGAACTGGAGAAGATTGAACCGATCCGCGGCCAGGACATCATCACGACGATTGACCTCGACATTCAGCGCGTCGCCGAAGACCAGTTCGAGCAGAAGCATGCCACAGGCGCGGCGGTCGCCATAGACCCGCGCAACGGCGAGGTCCTGGCGATGGTCTCGGTGCCGAGCTTCGATCCGAACGTCTTCGCGCGCAACGTCATCTCGTCGGACAATCGCAAGGAGCTGCGCGCCATCATCAACGACCCGGCGCACCCGCTCTTCAACAAAGCCTTGCAGAGCATCTATCCGACCGGCTCGACCTGGAAGATCATGATGGCGACCGCGGCCCTCGAAGAAGGCACGATCACGCCGACCAACTCCAAGATCATCTGCGGCGGCGGGTTGTCGGTCGGCAACCGCTTCCTGCACGACAGCGGCGGCAATCACGGCGCGCCTGACATCGTCGCGGCCATCGTCCATTCTTGCGACGGCTACTTCTATCGCCTCGGCCTGAAGATGGGCGTCGATAAGATTCACGAGTGGGTGGATCGCTTCGGCATGGGCAGGAAGACCGGCATCGATCTGCCGAGTGAAACGCGCGGCATCATTCCGAGCCGCGAGTGGAAGCGCCGCGTCAACCCGCGCGACCCGGTGTGGAAAGATTTCGACACGGCCATCTGTGCCATCGGTCAGGGATCGGTGGCGGTGCCGCCCATGCAATTGCTGCGCGCCGAAGCGGGCATCGTCATGGGCGGTGAGTATCACACGCCGCACATCTTCAAAGAGGCCAGGGCGACGCAATTGGTTGAGGCGAAGTATTACGACGATAAGCCGACTGAGCTGAAGCTCTCGAAGGTGACCATTGATTTGGTGACGGCAGGGATGTGGGGCGTCGTCAATGGCGGCGGCACTGCCGGGCGCATCCCGTTCCCGCGCGACCTCAGCGTTGGCGGCAAGACCGGCACGGCGCAGGTCATTGCTAAAGAGAAGGTGCGCGGCAAGGAGCATAAGGATCATTCGTGGTTCATCGGCTTCGCGCCGATGAAGACCGCCGAGAAGCCTGAGATCGGCGTCGTCTGCATCACGGAGAACGGCGGCTGGGGCGCGTCGGCTTCGGCGCCGACGGTCAACTACATCATGGCGGCTTACTACTCGAAGAAGCTGAACCGGCAGGTTCTGCCCGATCTCGACATGGTCGCCGTGCAGAAACGCGACAGCAATCCGACGCTGGCCGCCGTGATGGCGCCGCCGGTTAAAGATGTTGACCGCCGCCGCGCGCCGGCCCGGCAGTAGTTGTCGTTGCCGTGCGCGGCGGCCTACGTGGTAAGATTGAAGAGGCGGAATCGGTTCACTGACAATGATTCGCCTTCTGTGGTCGCGAGCTACGCTTTCAGTCATGGTAGATTTTAATCGGAAGATATTCAGGGACATAGACTGGCTGTTGCTGTTGACGCCCATCGCGCTGACCGTGATGGGCTGCGTCGGCATTCACAGCACCGCGCCCGGCAGCGAGATGAAGAAGCAGGTCATCGCGCTCGGCATCGGCCTGGTCTTTGCCATCGTCCTGATGCTCAACGATTACCGCAAGATCATCGTCAACGTCGCGCCCTTCTTCTACGCCGCCGTCATGGTGATGCTGATCCTCGTGCTGTTTGTCGGCAAAGAGATCAACGGCAACAAAGCCTGGCTGCATATCGCCGGCTTCAGCTTGCAGCCGAGCGAGTTCGCCAAGGCGGCCACCATCTTGATGCTGTCGCGTCACATGGCGCAGCCGCGCATCGGCTCACTGTCGCTCAAAGACATGATCATTATGGGCGCGATCACCATGCCGCCGGTCATCTTGATCGCCCTCGAACACGACACCGGCACGATGCTGACGTTCGGAGCCATCCTCGGCGCCTTTTATTTCCTCGGCGGCATGCGCAAGGTGCTGGTCGCCGCCGCCCTGGCCGCCGTCGTCGTCGGCTTGTTTGCGGTCTATCCGCACCTGAAGGGTTACCAGAAAGAGCGCATAGACGTCATCATTCACCCGGAGAAGGCCGACCCCAAGGGTTACGCCTATCAGACGATTCAGTCGGTGATTGCCGTCGGCTCGGGCGGCGTGCTGGGCAAAGGCGTTGGTCAAAGCACGCAGGGCAAGCTCGGCTTTCTGCCGTTCGCCTGGACGGACTTCATCGCCGCGGTGATTGCCGAAGAGATGGGCTTTGCCGGCATCCTGTTGATGATGGTCCTGTATTTGATTTTTATCTGGCGGCTGGTGGCGGTCGCGGTCGGGGCACGCGACCGCGCCGGGGCCTTAATGATCATGGGCTTTGTCGCCTTGATCGGCTTTCACATCCTTTGCAATCTCGGCATGGTGGTCGGCATCATGCCGATTATGGGAATCCCGCTACCGCTGATGAGCTCGGGCGGCACCGCCGTCATTTCGATGTTCATTGGCGTCGGCCTGGCGCTCAGCGTGCGCTTGCGGAGATTTGTGAATTGATTACCAATGACCAATTACGAAAAATATAAACCCGTCTTAGATTCGATCCTGCCTACAGTGGAAAAGCCGGCGCGCTATACCGGCGGCGAATGGAACGCCATCCGCAAAACGGCTGACGAGATCACGACGCGCGTCGCGCTCTGCTTCCCGGACACCTACGAGATCGGCATGAGCCATCTCGGCTTGAAGATTCTTTACAGCCTGCTCAATCAGCGACAGGGGTGGCAGGCCGAGCGCGTCTACGCGCCGTGGCCTGACATGGAAGCGCGGCTGCGCGACCGCCGTGTGCCGCTGCTATCGCTTGAAAGCTACACGCCGCTCGCCGACTTCGACATCGTCGGCTTTTCGCTGCAATACGAGCTGACCTATACCAACGTGCTGACGATGCTCGACCTCGGCGGCATCCCGCTGCGCAGTAAAGAGCGCACGTTGAATGATCCGCTGATCATCGCCGGCGGCCCGTGCGTGTATTCGAGCGAGCCCATTGCCGACTTCGTTGATGTGTTCGTTATCGGCGACGGCGAAGAGGCTTTCCCCGAGCTGATCACGCGCTACATGGAACTGCGCGACTCGGACATGGAGCTGACCCGTCGGCAGGTCTTGAAAGAGCTGGCCGGCATCGAAGGCATGTACGTGCCGTCGCTTTACGAAGTATCGCCGAGCCCGCGGCATGGCTTGCTGATCGTCAACCGGCCCACGGACGAAGCGATCCCGTTCCCCATCCGCCGCCGCGTCGTCCAGGACATCAATGACTACCCTTTCCCGACCGCGTCGCCTGTGCCCAATATCGAGGCGGTTCACGACCGCATGTCGCTTGAGATTGCGCGCGGCTGCGTAGATGGCTGTCGCTTCTGTCAGGCGGGAACGATCTATCGCCCTGTGCGCGAGCGCGATCCGAAAGCCATCGTCAACACGTTGATTGACGGCATCGAAAAAGGCGGTTACGACGAGACCAGCTTAACGTCGCTTTCAACGGCGGACTACACCTGTCTTGAGCCGTTAGTGAAGATGCTCGGCAGCGAGCTTGAGCGGCGCAAGGTGAGCTTTTCCGTTTCATCCCTGCGCGCTTCGGGAGTGAAGGAATCCTTAGCGCGCGAGATCGCCCGCGTGCGCAAAACCGGGTTTACGATTGCGCCCGAAGCCGGCACCCAGCGCATGCGCGATGTCATCAACAAGAACGTCACCGAAGACGACGTGATGAATTCGTGCGCCGTGGCCTTTGAAGAGGGCTGGTCGGCCATGAAGCTGTATTTCATGATCGGCCTGCCGACCGAAACCGAAGAGGATGTGCGCGGCATCGCCGAGCTAGGCCGGCGAGTGCGCGAGATGGGCCGCGCGCGGTTCAACAAGAACGTCAAGGTCACCTGTTCGGCTTCATACTTTGTGCCCAAGCCCCACACGCCATTTCAATGGTGCCAGCAGGAAGGCATCGAAACGATCAAAGAGAAACAGCGCATGCTGCGCGATCTGGGACGCCGCTACCGCATCGAGGTCAAGGTGCATCACGCCGAGACCTCTGTGCTGGAAGGCATCATTTCGCGAGGTGACCGCAGGCTCGCTGGCGTCATCGAGCGCGCCTGGCGGTTGGGCTGCCGCTTCGATGGCTGGTCAGAGCATTTCAGCTTCACGCGCTGGATGGAAGCCTTCGCGCTCGAAGGGATTGACCCGGCTGAGTATCTGAAAGAATTGCCGGTGCGCGAATTCGACAAACCGCGCGCGCCGCTGGTGCAGATGGTCTGGGATCACCTCGACACCCTGGTGAAGCCGGAGTTCAACGCCCGCGAGTACATCAAAGGCATCAAGGCAAAGATTTCGCCGCCGTGCGAGCTGCCGGTCAAACGCATTGACGGGCGACCGACAGCGATTGCGCCTTCGCACGAAGAATTTGAGCGCGTCGCCGGTCAACCTTTGCTCTGTTACGTCTGCGGCCTGGAGTGTGACCTGACAGTGTCACGCGAACATCTGATGAAAGCGCATGCGATGCACACAGAGGTTCGCACCTACGAACAGCGCATCGCGGCGGTCGCCGCCGAAGCGTCGCAGCCGCTGGTCCAGCTTACGCGGGTGCAGGGGGGTGGGGGGCAGGTGTTGGGTGAAGAAGAGAACGCTTCCCCAACCCCCGGCACCCAGCAGCCGACGCCCTTGCATCGCTATCGTGCCACCTTCGAGAAAGGCGAGCAGGTCAAGTATCTCTCGCATCTCGATATGACGCGCGCCCTGCCGCGTGCCTTTCGGCGGGCTCGTGTGCGGCTCGGTTACTCGCAGGGCTTTCATCCGATGCCGCTCATTCAGTATGGTCCGGCGCTCGGCGTCGGCACCGTGGGCCACAATGAGTTGATTGACTTCGATTCGTTCGACGAGCTTCGAGAGGCGGAGTTTCTCGAACGCATCAATGCCAGCCTGCCTCCCGGCTTTCGCTTCAAACGGCTTGAGCGGTTGCAGACAACCTCTGCATCGCTCATCAAAGAAGTGAACCGCGCCGACTGGCTGGTCGCCCTCGACGCGCCCGAGATGCAATCGGCAATAACGCGATTGCTGGCCGAGCGCGCAACGCTGCGGGATGTGGATGCCGGCGAGCTTCATCAATTGCTGGCCGACGAATTCATGGCGCGCGAATCGTTTGTCATCGAGCGCGTGCGCAAGGACAAGCGGCAACGGGTTGACGTGCGCCGCTATACCCGGGCGTTGCGTCACGACGCGGCCACCGGCGGCTTGACGATCACTACCGAGATCACGCCTCAGGGGGGCGCGAAGCCGGTTGAAATCGTTGCCGCGATTTACGACTTAACGGAGGAAGAAAAGGTTTCTATCAGCTCGCGCGTGCGGCGCTTGCGCTTGTACCTGGAGACGCCGGCCCTGGCCGAAACGCCCGGCACAACTGATGCCGCCGCCTTTGCGAGCATGCAATAAAAGTGATGAGTGATGAGTGATGCGTAATGAGTTTAGCGTTCATTGCGACTTTCCACTCATCACTCACCACTCATCACTGAATACAATTTGTGCGACATAGCAGCACGGGTAAGTTTTGAAATGCGCTTCGCGCGCGGCGCCTACGGGCCGCGATGAGTTCTTGACCAGCGAAGCGACCGCGAGCGCGCTAGAGCGCGTCGGTTTCCTAGGGACAAATAGAGGCGGAGCCGGTTTCAGTCGCTGAAAGACGCCGCCCGCCGCACAGGCTTTTTGATTCACCGCGTTTCCGATTTCGAGTCGGCCTCGGCGCGACTCCATCGAGAACCTAAGGTTTCAGGAATCGACTGAGCAGCTCACCCGCAGACTTCGCGTGACGGTCTTTTCGTCGCTCAGGCGACGACCGCAAAACCGCTCTTCACCGCTCGCCCGCCTGCCCGCACGACTCACGACCAGGAGAATTCATGGCAAAAGAATTGATCATTAGTGCGAACGTGCATGAAAAGAAAGTCGCCATCCTCGAAGATGGCGTAGTGACGGAGTTTTATGTCGAGCGCCGCGACGAGAACCAGGGCGTCGTCGGCAACCTCTACAAAGGCCGCGTGATGAAAGTGCTGCCCGGCATGCAGTCGGCCTTCGTTGACATTGGCCTTGAGCGCGATGCCTTTCTCTACGTCTCGGACTTCACCGAGTTCATGGAAGAAGAGGACGAAATCGATTTCCGCGAGACCGGCGACGAGAAGCTGGCCCGCCCCGACGAGAAGCTGGCGCGCGCCGACGAGAAGCCGGTACGCGCCGATGACCGCACTCGCCGTCAGGAGCCGCGGCGGCCTGTCTCGACTGGGAGATCAGCCCCGGCAGCCGCTCGCGAGGAAGAGCCTGCCGAATCCGATGTGCGCTATGACGACATCGTCGAGCAGTTGGCCGAGATCGCCGACGAGAGTCTCATCCCGCCGCCGCCGACCGAAGACGAGATCGCGGCGCAGACTGAAGAGCCGATGGTCCAGGCGGCAGACGCTCAGGTTGAAGAATTCTACATCGAGCGAATCACCGACGAGCCTGTTGAGGCAGCCCCTGCCGCGCCCGCCGAGCCGGGAGCCAAAGCGGTAAGCGAAGCCGCCGCCGCGCCGGTCGAAGCAGCCGCCGAGCCAGTTGCCGCCGAAGCCGAGGAAGGAAAGTCTCGCCGCCGTTCGCGCAAGAAGCCTACCGAAAAGCCTGAGCCGAAAACTCGCCGCAAGAGCGCCAAGGCCGAGACGGGCAAAGTCGAGGCGAGCAAAGCCGAGGCACCGCCGGAAGCCGCGCCCGCAAAAGCCAGCGCCCGCAAGTCGAGCAGTAAGACGACGGCTAAGAAATCACGGCGCAGCGCTTCAGCCGACGCCGCTACGGATGCCCCGCCCGCCATCGAAGAGAACTTCGAGCGGATCACCGATGAAGACATGAGCAGTGATGCCGGCGACCTGTTGAAAGACGCGATGGTGCAGGAGAAGATCATCGAGCGGGTTCACCAGGCCGAGTACGCGACGCCGTCAGTCGTGCGCGAGCCGGAGCCTGAATGGCGCGTCGGCAGCTTTCGCGCGATTGACGAAGACGAAGGCTTTCAACGCGTCGTTGACGAGTCTGCACCGACGGCGGGAAGCCGCGATGAGGCCATTCAAAGCTCTACCGGCGAGCCGTCAGATGTTCAGGAGTCAGAAGACGCGAGCGGCACGCCTTTCCGCCACATCGGCGAAGTGCTGCCCGGCTGGCTGCGCGAGCGCCTGGATGCCGTCGGCCTGAACGAAACTTCTCAGGGTGCCGGGGCCGAGGGTGAGGCGACCGCTAACGACGGCGAGGCTGACGAAGACCGCGAAGCCGGGGTGCGTGATCGCGGCCCGCGCGGTGAATTCTCGCAGCGTCGCGGTGGGCGCGGGCGTCGCCGCCGCCATCAAGGGCCGCCGCCAAACGCCGCAGGCGGCACGGGCGACGAAGCGACGGATGGCGACGCTGACGCAGAAGGCCCGGAGCCACAGAAAGAAGAAACTGTGCGCGCAAGCGCGCCTCCAAAAGATGAGGTGCCGCGCTCCAGCGAAGCCACGCGCTCCAGTGAAGTGCCGCGCTCCAGTGAAGTGCCGCGCTCAAGCGGCGCACTGCGCTCCAACGCGCCGCGCGCAGAGGCTGGACGCCAGCGCTTTGACCGTCGCGGCGATCAACGTCGTCCCGATTCGCGCCCGGACCACCGTAGCGATCAGCGTAGCGATCAACGCAGCGATCAGCGTAGCGATCAACGCACAGATCAGCGCCAGGAGCAGCGCCCGCCTTCACGTCGCCCGGAGCGCAGCGGCCCGCCCACCATCAGCGAGCTTCTGCACGAAGGCCAGGAGATTCTCGTGCAGATCGCCAAAGAGCCGATTGCCAAGAAAGGCGCGCGCATCACCTCGCACATCGCCCTGCCGGGCCGCTACCTGGTTTACATGCCGACAGTCAATCACGTCGGCGTGTCACGCAAGATTCCCAGCGATCAGGAGCGCATTCGCCTGAAGCGCATCGTCAGCAGTTTGCGCGAGCGTGAGGGTGGCACGGGCGGCTTCATCGCGCGCACCGCCTGCGCCGGCCACACCGAGCAGGAGTTGCACGACGATATGCGTTACTTGCTGCGAACCTGGACCGATGTTCGCAAGAAGACCGACCGCGCGAAGGCGCCTTCGATGGTGCATCAGGACCTCGACCTGGTGCAGCGCATCCTGCGCGACCAGATTTCCGAAGAGTTCTCGGTGATTCGCATCGATAACGAAGTCGAATACGCGCGCATCGTCGAGTTCGTGCATCGCGTACAGCCGCGGCTCGTCAACCGCGTCAAGCTCTACACCGGTAACCAGCCGATCTTCGAGAAGTACACCGTGCAGCCGGAGATTGACAAAGCGGTGCGCCCGCGCGTCTGGCTGAAGTCGGGCGGCTATATCGTCATCAACCAGACGGAAGCACTGGTGGCCATAGACGTCAACACCGGCAAGTTCGTCGGCAAATCCGACAAGCTCGAAGACACGATTACGCGCACGAACCTCGAAGCCGTCAAAGAGATCGTCCGGCAGATACGCTTGCGCGACCTCGGCGGCATCATCGTTCTCGACTTGATTGACATGGAGGAGCGCAAGAACCGCCAGCGCGTAATGACTGCCTTGCAGCAAGAGCTGGCGCACGACCGCGCGCCGTCGAAGATTCTATCGATCAACGATTTCGGATTAGTGGCGATCACTCGCAAGCGCGTCAAGCAATCGCTTGAGCGAACGCTCTGCTCGCCATGCCCTTATTGCACCGGAGCGGGCATGGTCAAATCGGCGCAGACCATGTGCTTCGAGATACTGGAGCAAGCCAAGGCCATCTCCAAACAGGTCAGCGGCAACAACGAAGTCATGCTGCGGGTGTCGCCGCAGGTGGCCGAGGCGCTGCGCGCAAGCGAGCGCGCCGTGTTTGAAGAGATTGAAGCTTACTTCAACTCGCCGATCACTTTGGAGCCCGATCCGAACCTGCACCAGGAGCAATACGATTTCGCGGTGATGTAGCCAGTTGTCAGTTGTCAGTTAGCAAGTCCCGTAGGGACGTGATGTTTATAGTCGAGACGTTGAAAAAATCGAAGCTCCGTAGGAGCGCAATGTTGACATCGCGCTCCTACGGAGCTTCGATTTTTTTCCACACCGGTTGCTATAAACACGGCGTCCCTACGGGACTGCCTACTGCTTACTTTTCTAGGCGGCGACCTGCTTGGTGGCAACCGCTTCTTCCACAGTCTCTTCGCCGAAGACCATCGGGTAAATCAGACCGGCGATTACCGCGCCGACCAAAGGCGCGACCCAGAAGAGCCAGAGCTGGTTGAGCGCCCAGCCGCCGACAAAGAGGGCCGGGCCGGTGCTGCGCGCAGGGTTGACCGACGTGTTGGTTACAGGGATGCTAATGAGATGAATCAGCGTCAGGGCCAGGCCGATAGCCATGGGAGCAAAGCCATGCAGCGCGCGCTTGTCGGTAACGCCGAGAATGACCATCAAGAACATGAGCGTCATGACGACTTCAGCCACCAGCGCCGCCGCCAGCGTATAGCCACCGGGCGAATGCTCGGCGTAGCCGTTTGCAGCGAACCCATTGGTCAATGAAAAGCCCGCCTTGCCGCTGGCGATCATATAGAGGACGCCCGCGCCGGCCACTGCGCCGGCAACCTGAGCAATGACGTAGTGCGGTAGCTCAGAGAGGGGAAAGCGTTTCGCCGTGACCAGGCCAACCGTCACCGCGGGGTTCAAGTGACAACCGGAAATGTGGCCGATGGCGTAGGCCATTGTCAGCACCGTCAGTCCAAACGCTAGCGAAACCCCGTGCAGGCCGATGCCGACGCCGGGAAACGCCGCGGCCAGCACGGCACTGCCGCAACCGCCAAGCACCAGCCAGAACGTGCCGATAAACTCGGCAGCCATTCGTCGAGAGATAGGCATAAGGTGTCTCCTTTCAACTTAGGGCGATCTAGCAATGACGGTCTCAGTAATACGCCACTTTCCAAAAAAAGTCACGGTAAATATTTGCGGCGCGACGGTACGGCCGCGAATCCCCGGAGACCTCTTTTCAAAAAGAATCGCGAAGCCGCGGCTCACTTGCCGGCCGTCAGCCAGCGGTCGCGGACTTTCAACTGTTGCGGCGTCGGGTTGGACACTTCGGCCAGACGATAAGCGGCCTGCTCGTCCGCAGCCACCATCATCTCGACGGTCTTGCTTTCGCCGCCGCGACGGATAGTGACCTTGACGGGCTTGCCGACCCGCTGCGACAGCAGTTGGTAGGCAGCGGTAAAACCGCGCCGCGCTTCGACGCCATCAAAGGAGACCAGCACGTCGCCCGCCTGCAAGCCTGCCGCCGCCGCCGTCGTGCCGGGCCGCACCCGCGTCAGTTGTATGTCGCCTTCGGGGGTCGCCGTGGCTTCAAAATCGAGGCGCGGCGTTTGCTGCGAGCTTCTTCCCGCCTGATAGCCGGCGTAGCCGAAAATCTCGTCATAAGGCGGTACTTCGACGCCCCAGACATATCGCTTATAAAAATCATGGTAGTCGCGCTTCGTCAGGCGGTTGATGGTCGAGATCATGTCTTCGGTCGTAAAGCCTTTGCCGCGTTTGTAGTGCTCGTTATAAAGCGCCCGCATGACTTCGTCGAGGCCCACAGCGCCCGCCGTGTCATGGATGATTGACAGGTCGAGCAGCGCGCCGAGGTTCTGCCCCTGCGTGTAGTACGAGATGCCGAATGCCACAGGCGTGTCGTAGCCAAGCCACGTCGAGGCCGAAGAATTGGCCGGCGAGACATAATGCCGCGCCTCGTTGCTTTCAACGCCGCTAATCGCTTGCGCGGCGGCTTGCAAGAACTGCTCGCGGTTACGCAAGCCTGTGCGCAGTTGCGCGACGTTGCTGTAATAGTTCGTGAAGCCTTCCGAAACCCACAATAGCGGCGTCTCGTTTTCGCGCGAATAATCGTAAGGCCACATCTCTGCGGGGCGCAGGCGCTTGACGTTCCAGAGATGGAAGAACTCATGCGCCGCGGTGCCGATCAAGTAATCGGGCTCATTCGAATAAGCGAAAGCGACGAACGAGTTCAGGTGTTCGAGCGCGCCGCCGGCGTTCGATTCAGGCCGCGAGAAGAAATAGAAGTGGACGTACTTTTCGTAAGGAATCTCGCCAAAGATCGCCGCTTCGGCAATCGCTACCTTGCGTATCATGTCGCTGAATCGCTCGGCCTTATCTTTGGCGAAAGCGCCCGCGGGCGTCATCACCAGGTAATGCGGGTGGCCCGCGACATCGAACGGCAACAGGTCGAAACGGCCCATCTCGGTCGGCGCGTCAACCAGCGTGTCATAGTCCGCCGCCGTGAACGTATTCGGCTCGGCGGTCTCTTTCAACGCGGAAACGATCTTCCAGCCGCCCGGCACCTGGAAGCGCACCGTGCTTGGGCGGTCGCGGTGGCCTTCGGCCATCAAGAACAGCTCAATGCCGGTGAAGAAGGCATAATCGTTAGCGATCTTCGCCTGATTGAGCGCCAGAATGTCAGCGCGATAATCGAACTCGGCCTTGATCCGGTCCATGCCTTTTGTGTCAACGCGCCAGGTCTGCTTGCGAGTCATCACGGGTTGCAGCCGCGCCCCCTTTGCGTCTGTGACCGCGAACCGCAGAATGTTCTTGGCGTAATTTTCGACCGTGTACCAGCCGGGCGCCCAGGTCGGCAGTTGCAGGCTCAACTGATCTTCATGGATGTTCTGCACGTCAGCAGTGACGTGAAAGAGATGCTGTTCCTGATTGGCAATGGCGACCGTATAGTCAATGCGGAACGCTTTGTCTTGCGCGCGCGCAGCGGGCACAATGGCGGTCAGGATGAAGAGCAAAACGGTGATGAGGCGACGGAAAGTCTTTCTCTCTCTCATTGGCACAGGCCAACCTTTCGACCTTGAAAATCTTTGGGCACAAGCAATCCATCAGGCGCGACTCGGTCAACCGGCAAATGGCACGCCGGCGCGCTCGGCGTGCTCGCGAATTCTGGCGACAATCTCTAAGGCCAGCGCCAGGGCGCGGCGGCCTTCATCGCCGCTGACGCGAAGCTCGCCGCCGCGAACGGCCGCCAGGAAGGCGTCAATCTCCAGTCGCAATGGCTCACCGCGCTCGACTGCCAGCAAGCGCGCATCGAACTGCATCCTGCCTTGGGCGTCAGGCTTGACCGACACCGTGGTGGCTTCCTGCGCCGCGTAATCAATCGAAACATATTCATGCGGTTGAAAGAAGCGCACTTTGCGGACCTTCTCCAGCGACACGCGGCTCGCTGTAAGATTGGCTACACACCCGTTCTCGAATTCGACGCGGGCGTTGGCAATGTCAATGCGCGGCGTCAGGATTGGGATGCCGGCGGCGCGCGCCTCGCGCACAGGGCTGCCGACGAGCGAAAGCACCACGTCAATATCGTGAATCATCAAGTCCATCACCACGTCCACGTCGAGACTGCGCGGCGTAAACAGGCTCAGGCGGTGCGCCTCGAAAAAGCGCGGCGTGGTAACAATCTGTCGGGCGGCGATGACTGCCGGGTTGAAGCGTTCGAGGTGGCCGACCTGCAACACCGCGCCGCCGCGCCGTGCCGCGCGGATCATTGCGTCGGCTTCGTCGAGCGTGCGCGCGACCGGTTTTTCGACGAGGACGTGAATGCCGGCGTCGAGCAGCGCACAGGCAATCTCGGCATGAGCGACGGTCGGCACGGCGAGACTTACCGCGTCCACTTTGCCGATCAACTCACGGTAATCGGCGCAGAATGCCGAGCCGAATGCTGCGGCGACCCGCTGGCCGCTGGTCTCGTTGATGTCGCAAACGCTGACGAGTTGAGCGTCGGCGGCCTGCGCGTAGACGCGCGCATGCTCACGCCCGAAACTGCCGACGCCGATGACTCCGGCTCGAATCATAAGCTCGATAGGCTGCCTTTCGCGGTGGCGATGCTTGACCGGGCGGGCGCGGCTGCCTAGACTGAGTAATCCATCGCCGCAAGCGACGAAACATCATGAACCCTTCCGAGAATTCATCGGCGCGGCCCGCCGCGGACGAAGCCATTAGTTTAGATGAACCCTTGCCGACTGCCAAGCAATCACTCCTTGCGCCGCTCGCCTTGATCGCGGTTGCGCTGGTCACTTTCTTTTTCGGACTTGGTCGAATGGCGCTCTTGGGGCCGGACGAGCCGCGCTATGCCGAGATCGCCCGCGAAATGTTTATGAGCGGCGACTGGATTTCGCCGCGCCTTTGCGGCTGCCTGTGGTTTGAAAAACCGGCGCTCGTCTACTGGCTGGCGGGGCTCGGCTACCGCCTGTTTGGGGTCAGCGAGCTGGCGGCGCGTTTGCCTATCGCTACCGCCGCAACCTTGACCCTCTTGCTGGTTTACTTCGTCACTCGACGCCTGGTCTCGCCGCGAGCGGCATTCATTATGGCGCTGGTGTTGGCGACCTGCGGGATGTTCATTGGCTACGGGCGGGTGACTTCACCTGACATGCCGCTGACGGCGGCGATGACTGCGGCCCTGCTCGCAGGCTTTATGGCGACGCAGGCCGGCGGACGCAAGCGCCTGCTGCTGTGGCTCGCGTCGTTTGCGGCAATGGCCCTGGCCGTGCTGGCCAAAGGCTTGCCGGGGGTGGCGCTCGTCGTTCTGATTTTTCTGCTCTACTTCACCTGGATGGGGCGGCGCGATTTAATCGGCTGGCGCGAAGTGTTGATGGGCTCGGCGGTCTTCTTGCTGATCGCCGCAACCTGGTATGCGCCGGTGATGCTGCGCCATGGCAGGGGGTTCATTTACGAGTTCTTTGTCCGTCACCACTTTCAGCGCTTCACGTCGAACGAGTTCGGACATCCGCAGCCCTTCTACTTTTTCTTGCCGGTTGCCCTTGCGGGGTTAGCGCCGTGGCCGGCGTTTCTGCTGCCGGCCATCGCTCGGCTCAAAAGCTTGCGCCCGCGCCGCGAGCCGCGCCATGCGCTTTTGGCCTTTGCCTGGGTGTGGGCGGCGGTCGTGATTTTTTTCTTTTCGTTCTCCGGCTCAAAACTGCCGGGCTATATCCTGCCGGCGTTCCCGGCGTTGGCCATCATCGTCGGATTTGAAATCGAAGCCTTCATCGCCGACGCTCGCCCAAGTCGAGATGTCGCGCAAGCGGTTAACTTGCGCGACATCTCGCGCAAGTTAACCGCTTGCGCGACATGGATCACGGCCCTGCTCATCGCTTCAATCGCCGGCGGCTTTGCCTACTATCTGCGCCGCGAAGGCATCAGCATAGACGGCTTATCCGCGATGGCTTACGGAATACCTGTGGCCCTTGCGCTGGCGGCGATTGCGGCACTCCTGGCCAGCAAGCGCGGCCTGTTCATCACGGCTGCGACTGGCGTGATACTGAGCGTCATTGCTTCCGCGGCGATTGCGCTGGTGCCGCAGTTGAACGAGGAACAGACGCGGAAACAATTATCACTCGAAGCCGCGGCGGCGCTCAGGCCGGGCGAGCGCATCGCCTTTTTCATCCTGCTTAAAGAGTACGGGCCGGTCTTTTACTCAGAGGGCCGCGTCGCCTGCGGCATCGGGGAAAACGATGTGTTCATGGCGATGTCGGAGGACCAGCTCGCCGAGGCGTTGCGAGCAGAGCCGAGCTTTGTCGTTATTACCCTGGAGAAGTGGCGCGGTGGGTTGGAGCGCGACGGCCGCTTTACAACCGAGGTGCTGGCGCGGCAACGCGACACCCTGGCCATGCGAGTCAGTCTGAAGTGATGAGTGATGAGTAGAAAGGGAGACGTGATAAGCATTCATCCGGGTTTTACTCATCACTCACCACTCATCACTTCTTCTTATCCGTTGCGACCGGCATTGCTTGCTGGAAGAAGGCGGTGATGCGCGCATCGTAAGCGGCGGCCTCTTTCTCGTAGAGCCGGCTCATATGTGAATGCGGGACTTCGACCAGTTCTTTCTGGCCGCGCGCGGCATTATAAAGCTCGCGGGTCATGAGGTCGTAAACGCCTGTGTCGCTGGCGGTGATAAAGAGCAGACTGCGGCCCGTGGCAGTCGACACGGCTTCGAGCGCCGGCTCGCCGTCTTCACGGCGCAGCAGGTACATCTGCATGGACAGTTGCGCCAGTCGCTTTGTCCATTGCGAATCTACCAGCTTGTTGCCCATCTCATTGGTTCCGACGCCGCTCTTGAGCTGGGCGTTGACGAAATGATTGACGTCGGGGAAGACCGAATCAACGGCGACCGCCTTGATGATGGGGTCTTCAGCCGACGCCGCCAGCGAAGCATAGCCGCCGAGGTCAATGCCATACAGGCCGACGCGCCCATCCAGCACCAGCTCGCCCCTCTCATTCTTGCGCTCTTTCAGGAACTTGATCGCCGACAGCAGATCATCGCGCTCATAGGTGCCGAGCCCACACCACTTCACAGGGCTTTCGCCATGCCCGCGCAGGTCGGAGAGCAGGACGTGATAGCCCGACTTCCATAGCTCGAAGCTCATGGTCAACAGGTCCGAGCGGTTCGAGCCGTATCCGTGACTGAGGATGATGACGGGCGCGGGCCGCTCGCGCAGCAAGAGCCAGCCGACTGCCTGTGTGCCGTCGGAATTCTTCCATTTCTCCTCGTACCACATCGGCTTTTGCAGGATGAGCTGGAAGTCGCGCGGCGAGCCATATAGTGCCGTGCGCGCCGGGTGGCTGAGGCGATGGATCATGTAGAATCCGAGCGCGCCGACGCCGACCACCAGCACGAGGACTGCGGGCACGAAGACCCAGAAGATGCGCTTGAACAGCACACGGTGCTTTTTCGAGATGAGCATAAAACTAGACCCAGCGGGGCAGGTGAACCAACAGGGGCAACGCATAGGGCAGAGATGCGCCGGAGTTATGGATCACTCCCGGCGAGTATACCGCAGGCGCGGCGCTTTTCAAGAGTCTTTATCGGCAACCTCGGCAGGCGTTATTGGTCCTTTGTCGAAGGCGTCGGCTGAATCCAGGCCGCGCCCAGTCCAATGCTGTTGCTGCCGTAGGCGACCCAGGCGAATCCCTTCTCGCCCCACCTTACGCCCCACGAATTCTTGATCAGCCACGCCTGTTTCGCGTCATCCCAGCCGATCAAGACCATGACGTGATTGGGAAAGCCCATGTTATGGCCGTTGAAGACGCCGCCCTGATAGACTTTGAAACAATTGTCGCCGCGGATGGGCATGGCCAGCGGCCCATGCTCAATCAGGGCTTTCTTGAGTTGGGCCACCGTGGGCAATTGATCGGGTGTTTTTTCGTTGACGTAGCCCCACGCGAGGGCGCGGTCATAGGCCGTCAGTATGCGCTCGCTGTCGTCGGGCAAGTGGGGATGAGAATCAGGCCCTTCGAGCTCTATAAAGGTTTTGCCGCCGCGTTCTACTCTGCGATGCTGTAGCGTGTCTTCGCAACGTGACACCCGGCCCGTGTATTCTTCGATTGGCGAGCGCTCGCCTTTCTTCCAGACGACATCGTCGGGGATGTGCGGGACATGGGTGCTGACCATAAAAGCGAAGGCCGTCCCGTGCCAGCCGCCGCCCTTACAGTTGCCTTTCTCTTTGCCAATGCAGTTGAGCAACTGCTGGACAGAGGGGATGCGCTGGTAAGTGGAATACTCCGGCACCGTCACCTCCAAAAACCCGACGCCGAGCCGGTGCTGCTCCAGGTCCCAACTGCTTTGATAGACCGACATCGCCGCGAACGCCCAGCAACTCTGACATTGGCCCTGATTCAGCACCGGGCCGACATCGATACCTTGCTCGCGCCAATCAAAACGGGGCCGGCTCACCCACGAGCCGCTGTTTTGCAAAGCGATAAAGTTTTCATAGGCTTTCTTCACTTTGGGGGATTTCAGTACCATATTGGCGTACCAATTTTGGGGATTCAGTTGCAGGATTTTGCGGGCCTTCTCAAGGGTGTCCTCCACCTCCTGCCGCGCGGCTTTTCTGGCGCGCCCCACTTGTTCGAGCAAGCCGACGACTTCCGGTGATCGCCTGTCCTTGAGGTCGGGGACTTCCAGCCCGTGATAAAGATTCTCATCCTCCTCTTCCTGGTCGCGCCGCGTCCCGACCCGCGCCGACCGGACCGCAGGCGGTTTGGCATTGCCACCGAAAGGCGCTGCGCCGACGCGATAGGTCGGCTTCTCCTGGGCAGACGCTTGCTCGCAGTTGCAAGCGTCCATCTTCTTTTGCTTATTGGTCTTGCCTGCGGTCGGCAGGTTGTCGCAAGGCGGGTTTTGCTGTGAGTGAACATGTGATGGCGCGCTCAAGACGCCCGCGATCACTGCTGCGGCGAGTGCGTAGGACAATCTCTTGACCATCATGACAATCCCTCCCTGTTTTTCTGTACCATTCTTTTCACTATCGCGTACGCGCCTCGATCACGCCCGCCGCGCGCTGGCAGCATGCATCTTGACGGTGACATGGCGGTTGCGTGTCGAGCTATTGAATCAGGTTACAGTCCTGATTCCGCTCAATGCAGATGTCGCCACAGAATTTC
This sequence comes from Blastocatellia bacterium, assembly GCA_035275065.1. Classification (NCBI taxonomy): domain Bacteria; kingdom Pseudomonadati; phylum Acidobacteriota; class Blastocatellia; species Blastocatellia bacterium. The sequence continues at coordinate 96,376 of DATENM010000081.1, read as the reverse complement.
ATCCCGGTTGGGCATCCCACATGGAGGTAGGGAAAGAAGAAAACGTCTTTTCCCTCCTTTATTCTTAGCTTCTTGACACACTTGGTTCGGGCATACTTAAGGAAGTCGTTGTATTGAACCCGCCCATTGACCCAACCATTGATCGTAACAACGTGGTTAATTGAGCTGACATTGAAATGCCTCCATTGGCCATTGAAGCGTTTATCGGCCTTAATCTTTCCATTAATTTCGGCGACGATTTCGGCATCCGTTTTGGTGGCGCAAGGGTTCTGCGCCCGGCTGGAGACTGCCGTCTGCCGTGGCGTTTTGGCCAGGCCGGTGTCGGTGGTTGCGACCGTGCCACCGAGCAGTAGAGAAAGTGCCATCAGGGTTATCAAGAGATTTCGTCTAGCCATGTGTTTGCCTCTCATTTGAAGTTGGAGATCATCGAAAGCAAGCTGTGACGCCACTGCTTGCCGAAATAGATCGCCTTGCCGTCGGGCGACCAGGCGAGGCTGGAGAAGTACAGCCTCGCATCGGTGTTCGCTGTCAGCTTTTTGGGCGCGCCGCCGCCCGTCGGCATTGTATAGAGATTGTCTTTGCCATCCGGTTGCCCGACATAGGCGATCATTCGTCCGTCTGCCGACAGGTGAATGTTGTACAGATAAGCTGACTGAAGCTTGGCCAGCGTATGCGACTCGCCAGGAGCGACAGAGGTTTCGGCGATGCTGATGTCAGGTAAAGACGCCGCACTCGGCTTGGCATTAAGAGTAGCAAAAATTAGCCTCTTGCCATCCTCTGACCACCCGAGCAGGCGCAAAAAGTTCTCTGACTGAAAGACCGTTTGCGCCGTCCGGGTTTCGACGTCGACCACCCAGACACGATTGATCGTCTTGCCATCAACCGCGTTATCTGGCTTTGAGGTATAAGCCAGACGCTTGCCATCCGACGACCACAATGGGCTGTAATAACGCAGGTTGGAATCGCGGTTGTCAGTGACTTGGGTGTCGTTTGCGCCGTCTGCCGAGACCAGCCAGAGGTTTGGCGCTCCCGACTTTTTCGAGCGATAAACGATTCTCCTGCCATCCGGCGACCAGCCAAAATCACTGGTTTGCGTGCGATTATAGGGCATAACCGAGAGGGGAACAGCCAGTACGCCCCCATTGGTCAGTTGCCTGGCTTCGCCCCCCACCGCTTGAATGGCCCAGATGTTATATACCCCGTCCGCCTCTCGCATGAAGGCCACCTGTTTGCCGTCAGGCGACCATGTGGGCATAAAAGCATCGGCGGCGAGCTGCGTCGGCGACGCATCGGAATAGGTTGGCTTGAGCAGTATCGCGCCGCTGGCAAGCTTATCGCCCTGGCTCAGGTTCTTGACCGACAAGTAGGCCACCGTTTTGCAGTCGGGCGCAATGCTCGGCCACAACTCAGAGTTGAGGTCAGAGGTGAGCGCCGTCTCTTCGCCGGTGATGCTGACACTCCAGACGTCGGATTCTTCTTTCGATGACCCGTAAAGAATCTTCGCGCCATCGGTCGCCACGTCGAGCACAAAGCAGTCACTATCGCCGAAGGTGATTTGCGCGGGCTGACTGGCATCGGTGTCGGTCACGAAGATTTGAAATACTCCGTCCACCAGCGCGCTGTATAAAATCCGCCGGCTGTCGGAATGCCAGACGGCGTTGCGGATTTCCGCCGCGCTGTTGACGACTTGCCGCGCCGCGCCGCCGCGCGCCGGCATCGTCCAAACGCCCCACTGTTCGCCCTCTACGGCGATATAAACAATCTGCTTTTCGTCGGGCGAGATGTTGAGAGAGTAAGCCGAAGTGCTTGCCGAATCGAAGCTCGTCAATTGTGACGTCTGTCCCAATTTGACGTTGAGCGCAAATAGGTTTTGCTTGGCTTCGTAGTAAAGCTCGCCGCTCTTTGACCAGTAGCGCGGTTTAGTATCGGCGGCCGGGACACTTTGAATCAGTGACGGCGAGCCGCCCAAATAAGCCACGCGCCAGAGGCCATGTTGATTGCCCCGCGTCGAAAAATAGGCGATCTCCTGGCCGTCAGGCGACCAGATCGGCTGATCCGTGTAGGGCCCGTCTTTGATCGTCTGCACGCGTGAGTCATTGACGGCGGTTTGTTTGACACTAATGTTACGAGCGCCACCGATATTGGTAACAAAAGCGACCCGTGAGCCGTCGGGCGATAAGGAGCCGACGCTGTAGCCTTCGCCAGGCGCGCTACGCCAGGTAGCGACCTCGGTTATTTTCAGCGGTGCCGGAGTCGTCGCCGGACGCCGCACGGCAAACCACCACACCGCGATCAGAGCCAGGCACGCCAGCAGTAGAATGGCTAGCGTCTGACGCAGCGAAAAACGCCGCGCCGTCATTATGCTGGTGGCGAAGGCCGCGACTTCTCCGGTTTGCGGCGAGACCGCCACTGGCTGGTCGCTCAGTTCCAGCTCGCGATTGAGGCGCTTGAGGTCGAGCAGCAGTTCCTGACTGGTCTGGTAGCGCTTCGCTTTATCCTTCTGCAACGACTTGGCGACGATACTCTGCAACTGGGGCGGAAGGTCGCTCAATATTGGCGCTTCCATCAAAATGGCAGCGATCACGTCGCTTTGTGTCGGTTTGTCGAAAAGCCCCTTGCCATTGAGCATCTCGTAAAGCACAGCCCCAAGGCTGAAGAGGTCTGAGCGCGCATCAAGCGATTGCCCGCGCACCTGCTCAGGCGACATATATTGCAGCGTCCCCAGAATGCTGCCGGGCCGTGTCATTCCCTTAGCGAGCGTTTCAGCTTCCGAGTCAGCCGCGCCACGAATCGGCGCGAGCAGTTTGGCGAGGCCGAAATCGAGGACTTTGACCAGACCATCGGGCCTGACCATGATGTTTTCCGGCTTGATGTCGCGATGGATGATGCCTGCGCCGTGCGCCGCGGTGAGCGCCGAAGCGACTTGCATGGCGACGTCAACGGATTCGCGCAAAGAGAATGGCGCTCGTCTCAGGCGGCTGCGCAAGGTTTCGCCATTGACTAATTCGGTGGCGATGAATCGTGAATTCTCACTGTCGCCAATGTCGTAAACGGTCAGGATGTTCGGATGATTGAGCGCCGATGCCGCCTTCGCTTCCAGGACAAAGCGGCGCACGCGATCTTCATCTGCGGCGACATGGGGCGGCAAAACCTTCAGCGCCACTTGCCGCGCAAGGCGCGTGTCTTCGGCGAGATAGACTTCGCCCATGCCGCCCTCGCCGAGCTTTCTCAGGACGCGGTAATGCGAGATGCTACGGGAAACCATGGAGCCTCACGCAATCACAGGGCTGCCTGAACGCCCCTGAAAAGGATGCTGTTTAGGAGGTGAAATCGCTCATCCTACGGCGGAGCCATTATACATAGTTGAATGAGGAATGAAAGAGCGGCGAGGCCGTGATTCTCAGCAGACGCTCATCTGCTCGCAGATAGCCGTCCGCGCCGTAGTTTGACAGTGCCGCCGCGCTTGCTTAAACTCAAGCTTCAAGAAAACGGGGGCAGGGAATTGATCGCGCAACTGACCGGCAAGCTGGCTCACAAACAACCCAACAGCATTATCATCGATGTCGGCGGCGTCGGCTATGAAGTGACCGTGCCGCTTTCGACGTTTTATGAGCTGGGCGAGCCCGGCTCGGACATTTCGCTGCGCATCCATACCAACGTGCGCGAAGATGCGATTCAACTATTCGGCTTTCGCACGTTCAACGAAAAAGAACTGTTCTTAAAGCTCACCAGCGTCACCGGCATCGGCCCGAAGCTCGCCGTCACGATGTTGTCAGGGCTAGCGGCCAACGATTTGATTGCGGCGATCAGGAATAATGATCTGGCGCGGCTCACAGGCATTCCGGGCGTCGGGCGCAAGACCGCCGAGCGACTGGTCGTCGAGCTGCGCGAGAAACTGGCGAAGATGACTTTTGAAGCCGGCGAGGTCGAGCCCGCGGGGGCGCAAGGCGCGGGCGTCAGCCGAGAGGCGGTGCGCGATGACACGGTCGCCGCGCTGCTGGCGCTCGGTTATCCGAAGGCGGTCGCTGAAAAGGCCGTCGAGCGCGCGCTGGGAGAGGCGGGCGAAGGCTCGATTGAAGCGGTGCTGAAGCGCGCGCTGCGCCGCATGTCGCGTTGATAAGCGCAACAAGAGCGCGCATCAAAAAAACAACATAGTTTTGATCGTCGGCATGTGAGATTGCCATTGATTTTTCATGAGCGTGGCCATATAATGCCGCACGATTGCTAGCAGAGAGACCCCCCTCTCCGGCAGGTCATCACAGCGCAGGTAGTCGAAGAGAAGACGAATGTTACCAGAAGCGGCAAATTTGAATCCGGTGCCGTGTGCCTCTTGTGGCGGCACGGGCTGGGAATTTGTCGAAGGCAAAGGCGTGCGCCCATGCAAATGCAAGAAGACGGGGCGCGCCGATGTGCTGTTGCAACATTCGCGTATCCCGAGCCGCTTCCTGCATTGCAACTTCGATAACTTCGAAGTGTTGCAGCCGTCGCTGGCGCGCGCGTTGATGACGACGCGCAAGTTCGTCGAAGAGTACCCGGTCGTTGACGTCGGCCTGCTTTATCTTGGGCGCTGCGGCGTTGGTAAGACTCACCTGGCGGTGGCCGCGCTGAAAGAGCTAATCAACAAAGGCATACCCGGACTGTTCTACGATTTCCGCGACCTGCTCAAAGAGATTCAAGACAGCTACAACCCGAACACCCACAATTCGGAGCTGAAGATTCTCGCGCCGGTCTTCGAGGCCGAAGTCCTGGTGCTCGACGAGATGGGGGCCAGCAAGCCGACCGAGTGGGTGCAGGAGACGATGACCCACATCATCAACAAGCGATACAACGAAAAGAAAGTCACGCTCTTCACTTCCAACTATCTCGACATACCCATCGGCTCGTCGTACGACGAAACGCTGACGGATCGCGTCGGCGTGCGCCTGCGCTCGCGGCTGCACGAAATGTGCCGCTCTATCCTGATTGAAGGCGACGATTTCCGCGAGCTGATCAAGCAGCGGCGCGGCGGTCGCTTCTCGGCTTAATCCAATCAAAATTATTTTTGCGCCGTTGTCGCGGGTTTCAATTCGACGTTCGCCGTCGTCAAGGTTGTGCCCATCACCCGCTGAAGCTCCGATAGCGACTTGTTATAATCGGTCGTCGCGCGCAGCTCGCGGCCCTGCGCTTCGCTTAAAGCATTCTGGCGCTCAAGCACAAAGTAGGTCGTCGAGATTCCCGCCTGAAAGCGGCGCTGTTCACTGTCTAGCTGTTTCTGCGCCGCCACCCGTGAAGCGCGCGCCGTCTCGACCCGCAGCCGCGTCGTTTCGACCGATTGCAGGGCGTTGCGCACTTCGACCTCGATGGCCTGCTCAATCGTCTTGCGCTGCGCATCGATCTTGCGGCTTTCGGCAAGGGCATGACCGAGCTGCCCTTCGGCGGTGCGGTTCTTCAGCGGAAAGCTGAACGAGACGCCGAAGCGCACGGCGCGAAAATCATTGCTGAACAGATTCGATAAGCTCTGCCCGTAACCGCCGACCAGAAAGCCGGGCAGCGCGCCGCTCGGCGGCAATACCACCGGCGGCAATCCGAGCGTGTCGCTGATTTGATTGAGCCGATCAACCAGCAAGAGCGTCGAGCCGGCGAACGGGTTGGCGGTTGAAGTGACCGTGCCGCTCAAGCCCGTCGTCGTGTACTGCGCAATCAGGTCAACCTGCGGTTTCGTCTGATTCTCGAAAAACCGCACGTCAACTTTGTTGATCTCCTGTTGCAGGCTGTTCTGCGCCAGCTCCGGGCGGTTGGCGAAGGCCGCGGTGACGGCGTCGCTCAAGCTGTAATGCTCCTCACGCATCTCTGGCGCGTCGGTCGGGATCAGGGCTTTGTTCCACTCCGCCGCCGTGCGGTCACCGAGCATCAACTGCTTCAAAGCGTTTTCAGCGCGGGTTACGGCTTCGGTCGCCGTGAGCAAGGTTTCATTGCGACGCTCAAGCTCGACTTCGACCGAGACCAGATCGATAGGCGCCAGCGTGCCTTCGTTGACCATGCGGCGGTTGCGCTCAAGCTGTGTGCGCGCCAGCTCGACCGACTCGCGGCGAATCTGCACGTCGCGCAGCGCGAAGACCAGGTCCCAGTATGACCGCTGGGCGCGGGCAACGATGTCAATGGCTTTCTGGCGGAACTGGCTGTCGGTCATATCGAGGCGGCGGCTGGCGATGCGAATGCGGCGGCGCGCGTCATCAATGGAAAAGCTGCGCAGCAGCGGCTGGCGAATCTGAAACGTCAGCGCCGTGTTGTACTGCGGATTGAGCGAGACGAACTGACTATTCGACTCGCCGCGGGCGTTCGTCAACTGCGCCTGCCAGGTCGCGCCGGTCGGCAAAAGCTGCTGCGCGTTGAAATCAAAGTTCAGCGTTTTTGTCGTCAGGCTGCCGTTCGGGCCGCCGGAAAGAATCGAGCCGACCGGCACGGTGCGGTTCTCGTAATAAGTCGCGTTGCTAACCGTCAGGTCACGCGCGCCGCGCGCCGCAAACAAGTCGTATTCGGCCTGTTGCACGTTGACGCGCTCGACTTCCATCTCGCGGTTGTTCTGCAAGGCGAGCTTGACGACATCGAATAAGGTGAGCGCCAGCGCCTGCGATTCGTCTACGCCGACGCGCGGTATGGCGGGCGTTTCGACGGTCGCAGGCTTCGGCTCTTGCGCCGCCGCCTGCGGCAGTTTGACGATCTGTGCGGCGGTTGCCATCGGGGTCGCAACGGCGAGCGTCAGCGATAGCAATCCACACGCGACACGATGAGAGAAGAACCGTTTAGGATTCACCATAAAGTCAACCTCTGAGTGCTTACCTGAACAGGCCGAGAAACGAAGACGTCACCGACGCCGCTTTGCGGCGCGCCCAGGCAAATGGCCAGCTCACGACGCGGCCGAAGCGCGCCCAGCGCGGTGAAGTCGCCGCGTCGTCAAACAGTGAATAGGCCACAGGCGTCACCAGTAATGTCAATAACAGACAGAGCAACTGCCCGCCGATGATCATAATCGCCACCGAGCGGCGCGACATCGCGCCCGGCCCCGTGCCAAAGGCCATCGGCGTCATCCCTGCACAGAGCGCAAACGTCGTCATCAGGATGGGGCGCATGCGGTCGCGGCAGGCTTTGATGATCGCTTCGTAACGCGGCATGCCTTTGAGCCGGCGCAGATTATTGGCGTGATCGATCTGCAAGATCGAATTCTTCTTGACGATGCCGAACAACATCAGCACGCCGATGGACGAATAGATGATCGAGAAATTCTGCCCCGTGACCATCAGCGAGAAGATGGCGAACGGCACAGACAGCGGCAGGCTCAAAAGGATCGTCACCGGGTGGATGAAGCTCTCGAACTGCGCCGCCAGAATCATGTACATCAGCGTCAGCGACAGCAGGAAAGCCAGCAGAAACGCGCCCATCGCGCGGCCCATCTCGCGTGAGCGCCCGCTGAAGCCGGCGTCGTACCCGGCTTCCAGGCCGATGCTCGGCAGTTGCGTGGTCAGCGCGTTGATGATTTCCGACGACGCATGGCCGCGCGCCACGTTGCAGGTAATGATCGCCTGGCGCTGGCGGTTGTAGCGATCAATCTGCGCCGGGCCGATGCCTGTGTCGAGAGCGACCACGCTATCGAGCCGAACATTGCCGGCCTTGATCGAAGGCACGAAGAGCTTGGCAATCGCTTCGGGGCTGTCGCGGTAGGTCTTGTCGACGCGCAGGCGCACGTCATACCTGTCATCGCCCGAGCGGTATGACGAAATCACCTGGCCGCCGACCATCGTGCGCAACGCCGTAGCAATCGAGCCGACCGATACACCGAGGTCGCTCGCCTTGTCGCGGTTGATGTTGACGCGCACTTCGGGCTTGCCTTCTTCGAGCGAGGTGTCGACGTCAACCGCGCCCGGCGTCCGGCGCAGCAAGTCTGTCACGCGCGCCGAGTACTCTTTCAGCTTAGCGATCTCCGGGCCGCGAATGACGTAGACGATCTCGACGTTCTGATTGCCGCCGCCGGAAAACGCCGCCGGCGGCATCACCGCCGGGTGATAATCTTTGTACTTGCCTTGCCCGGCGAACCAGCCGCGCGCTGCTTCGATCAGTTGCGCTTGCGTGACCTTGCGCTTATCCATCGGGATGAACTCGAAGAAGATCGAGGCGCGGTTGACGCGCTGTTGCTGGTCGCCGCCGACTGTGGTCAACACGTGATCGATGAGCCCTTGCGGCAAATCGCCGCGCATCTTGTCGGTGATCTCGCGCACCATCGCGTCGGTTGCTTCCAGCGATGTGCCTTCGGGCAGTCTCAGCGTCACTTCCATCTGCGACTGATCGTCCTGCGGCAGAAAGTCCACGCCGATGTGCTTGAAGAGCCAGCCGGTCGAAAGCATGACGATGAGCGCGCCGAGCATCACCGTCTTGCGGTGCGCCATTGACCAGCGGAGCATCGCTGAGTAAGGGCCATCAATGTAGCGGTAGAGGCGAGACTCTTTCGTCTTGTGACCGCCGGGCTTGCGCTTGATGAAACGTGAAGCCAGCATCGGCGTCAGCGTGAAGCTGACGAACAGCGACACCATGATCGCAAAGGCGCACGTCCAGCCGAAGCCGCTCATGAACCGGCCCACAATGCCGGTCATAAAGGCCAGCGGCAGGAAGATAATCACCAGCGAAAAGGTCGTCGCCATGACCGCCAACCCCACGTCTTTGGTGCCGGCGATGGCCGCTTGCATCGGCGGCATTCCTTCTTCTTCGATGAAGTGGAAGATGTTTTCCAGAACGACGATGGCGTCATCAATGACGATGCCGACGCACAAGACGAGCGCCAGCATCGTGATGTTGTTGAGCGTCAGGTTGAGATAGAGCATTAACGCATAGGTTGCGATGATCGAAGTCGGGATGGCGACGCTCGAAATCAGCGTCGCGCGGAAATCGCGGATAAAGACCAACACGACCAGCGCGGCAAACAGCGCCCCCAGAATTAAGTGTTCTTGAATCGCCTCGAACGAGCCCTTGATGAAGACCGATTGGTCGCGAACGATCTGGATGCGGAAATCCGCCGGCAATTCTTTTTTGATCTCTTGCAAACGCTGCTTGACGGCGTCAACGACCTCGACTGTATTGGTGCCCGATTGCTTACGGACTTCAAGTACAACGGCCTGTTCGCCGTCCAGGCGGGCGACGGTGCGCGGCTCTTCGACGCCGTCTTCGACATAACCAATCTCGCGAACGCGAATCGGCGCGGCGCCGACATTGGCGATAATCAGGCTATTGAAATCTTCGACGCGTTCGATGCGACCCAGTGTGCGCAGCGTCAATTCCTTCGCGCCCTGATCGATGCGCCCACCGGGAATCTCGACGTTCTGAGAGGCCAGCCCTTGCCTTACCTGATCAACGCTCAGGTTGTAGGCGCGCAGCTTGTCGGGGTCGAGGTAGACCTGCACTTCGCGCTTGCGGTCGCCGATGAAGCGCACCTGACCGACGCCTCCCATAGATTCGATGTTCTGCTTGACGCGCTTATCAACGACCTCTGTAATCTCGCGCAAGCTGCGTTTGCCCGACACCGCGATGGAAAGGATCGGCGCGGCGTCCACGTCTAGCTTTTCAATCACCGGCGGCTCGACGTCTTCGGGCAGGTCGCGGAGGATGCGGTTGACGCGGTCGCGCACATCCGAGGCGGCGCTGTCTGCCGGGCGCTCCAAGACGAAAGTGATGAAGACCTGCGACACGCCTTCGGCAGAGACCGAGCGCAATTCGTCAATGCCTTCGATGGTGTTCACCGCTTCTTCGACGCGCTTGGTGATTTGCGTCTCGACCTCTTCGGGCGATGCGCCCGGCAGCACGGTGGTTATCGTGACCGTCGGGAACTCGACCTTCGGGAAGAGATCAACGCCGAGCTTCAGGTAAGCGAACAGACCGATGACGATCAAAGCGACGCCGATCATGGTCGCAAACACAGGCCGCTTGATACATATCTCTGCGAGCTTTTGCATGAGAACCTCAGGATGCCGAAACCATAGCGCCGTCGTGCAGACGGTCAGCGTTGGTTGTAACGACGCGGTCGCCGAGCTTAACGCCTTCGATGATTTCAACCAGCGAGCCGTCGCGCGCGCCGAGTTTCACCTGTCGCTCGGCGGCATGATCGCCGTCCAGCACGAAGACTTTGTTGATGCCGGCGAGCGATACAACCGCCTTTTCGGGAACCATCAGCGCCGTGCCCTGGCGGTTCGAGACAATCTCGGCGCGCGCGAACATGCCCGGCCTGAGCAGCGCGCCGTCGTTGCGGACTTCGGCCTCGGCGATCAGCGAGCGGTTCTTTTCGTCAACCGAAGGATTGATGCGGCGAATCGTTCCGCGGAACTGCCGGTCGCCGAAGGTGTCCACTTTTAATGACACCTCTTGCCCGGATTTGATGTTGGCGGCAAAAGCTTCGGGCACTTCGAGCTTCAGGCGCAGCGGGTTGATCTGCACGATAGTGATGATCGCTTTGCCCGGCTGCATATACTCGCCGCGCGAGGCGAGCTTTTCTTTGACGACGCCGCTGATGGGCGAAATGATCGCCGTGTCGCCGAGCTGTTTTTTCGCAAGCGCCAGCGCCGCGCGCTTCTCTTCGATCTGCGCCGCGAGGTTGCGAACGTTTTCGAGCGCCGCCTGATGACGCGCCTCGGCTTGCTCGAAGGTCTTTTGATAAACGTCGACTTGCTGTTTCGAGATGTCGCCGTTGTCCACCAGATTGCGGGCGGCGTTCAGATCGTAGCGCGCCCGCTCAAGCCCGGCTTTCGCCTGCCGCACGTCAGGCGTGCGCTCCGGGTCAAGCCGCTGACCCGGAGCGAGTCCGAGCCGCGCTTCCGCCTGGCGCAACGCCGCTTCGGCCTGCTCGACTTTAAGATTCAATTCTCGCGGGTCAATGCGCCCGATGCTCTGGCCGCGCTGCACCGCTGAGCCGACATCTACGGTTATGTTGTCCAGATTACCAGACGCCTGGCTCGACACCGTGACCTCGTCTTCGGCTGAAAGCGAGCCGACGACTTCGATGCCGCGCGCCGCCGTGCGCTCGACGACCGGCGCAACCGCGACCTCGACGCGCTCGGGCGCGCGGTTGCTGTTGCTTTGCGCTTCGGCGCTCTCGACCGCCTTCTTGCCGCAGGCGGCAAAGGCCAGAGTCGAGACGAGCGCGAGCGTGATAAATGTTTTCTTCATGCTTGCCGGGTTCATGATCTATTCACCTTGTTAGGATTCCAGCCGTTGTGAGCGAAGCGGCGACCATCAGCGGGGCGATGGCTGAAGCATGCCGCCAAGAAAGATTTCCACGAAGCGGTCGGCGCACTGTTTATTCGACAGCTTGATGTCGTCCGTGCCTTTAAAGATCGTGCGCATCTCCGCTTGGTGTATCACCATGCCGACGAAGGCGCGCGCGGCCACCGCCGGATTGATCTGCCGAAAAGCGCCGTCGGCAATACGCTGTTGAATGTAGCGGTGAATCCGTTCTTTGAAATCGCGCGCCGCCGAGTGGAAGACAAAGGCCGACAGGTCGTGGCCTTCGAGCGCGCTGTACAACAACAGCCGGATGAAGGATTCGTCTTTGCAATGGAATTCGAGCATCTCGAAGGCCAGCGAGCCAAAAAAGGCGCGGTCATCTTTACGGCTGGCGGCTTCGGTGAGCTGCGTGGTCAAGCGCTCGCCCGCCTGCTGTATCTTGAAGCCGAGGATGGCGGCGTAGAGGTCGTCTTTGGTGGCGAAGTGGCGAAAGATGATGGCTTCGCTGATGCCTGCGCGCTCGGCAACCTCTTTGGTCGTCGTGCCGCGAAAGCCTTTCTGCGAGAACAGCTCGGCGGCAATCTGGACAATCTGATTGCGCCGCTCTTCGGCAGACATCCGTCCTGCCGGGGTACGTTCCGAAGTCGCTGATGTCATCTCTTCTCCCGCCTTTGTTAAGTAAGTAAGTACTAACATACTATCGCAAACAGCGCGTGTCAATTCATTCATCATTATCTTGGTGTTGCGGGCTTGCCTGGGGTCGCGTGAATCAGTAGACTCATCGCTTGCCTTGGGCGGCTTTTCAGGGATTGCGGCGATGAGCAACACACAGAGGGCAATCGTCGGCGTTAGATTGCGACCGGCGCGTGTCGAAGACGAAGACTTCTTATTTGCGCTCTATGCCAGCACGCGCGCCGAGGAGATGGCGGCGTGGGGCTGGCCGGCGGCGCAGCAGGACATGTTTCTGCGCATGCAGTATCGTGCCCTTGAGCAGCGTTACGCCGCCGAGCGCGAGGTCAGCGACCACCAGATCATTTTGCACGACGACAGGCCGATAGGCCGTTTGCTCGTCGCCCGCACGGCAGACGAAATCCGCCTCGCTGATATTGCTTTGCTGCCAGAACAAAGAGGGCGGGGAATCGGCGCGGCGCTGATCGGCGAGTTGCAAGAGGAAGCCGAGCGCGCCGGCCTGCCGCTGCGCTTGCACGTCACCCGCGACAACCGTGCGGCGCGGCTTTATGAACGGCTCGGTTTTATTATCACCGGCGACATCGGCAGCCATTTTAAGATGGAATGGCGGCCCGCCAGAACGAGGGAATGATCATGAAGATGACTGAAGACCTGACACGCGAAGCGTTCCTCGAACAGCTCAACAGCAAGTTTCTCATGCGCCCGGCGAATGCCGAGCCGCTGGAACTGGAACTGGTCAGCGTCACCGAGCTGCCGAGCGCGCCGGGGCAAGATCAATTCTCGGTGATCTTCCTCGCGCCACTCAACGCACCCATGGCGCAGGGCGTTTATCAACTTGAGCATCCGCAGCTCGGCACCTTCGGCATCTTTCTGGTGCCGGTGGGGCGCGACCCGCAGGGCCTGCAATACGAAGCTCTGTTCAACCGCGTCGGCCTGTGAACCGCGAACGGTGAATCGAATGACCAGCGACACGCCGCAAGTCGCGTTGCGCGAGGCGACGCCGGAAGACGACGAATTTCTGGCGGGCCTGTATGGCAGCCTGCGCCAGCAGGAACTCGACCTGACGGGCTGGGACGCGGCGCAGCGCGATGCCTTCATCCGCATGCAGTTCGCCGCCCAGCAGACGCATTACCGCACGCATTACCCGACGGGCGTCCATCAGATCATCCTGCTCGATGGCCTTCCCGTAGGGCGCGTCTACTGGGCTGATCTCAAAGATGAGCTGCACTTCTTAGACATCACTATCCTTCCCGAGTACCGCAACCGCGGGATCGGCACGCCGCAGATCGAGCGGCTGCTCAACCAGGCCGCCGCCTCGGGCAAGCCGGCGCGCATCTTTGTTGAGAGTTACAACCCGTCCTTGCGCTTGTTCGAGCGCCTGGGCTTCACTGTCATTAAGACGGAAGGCTACCTGTTGCTATTGGAATGGCAGGCTGACAAGCAGGCGTAGCGAAGCTGAACCACCGAGATCAAATCTCATCGCCTGATCGCAGCGGCGATAACGGATTGATTCCCGTAATTCAGAATCTCCTCCAGCACCGTGTCTCGCCCGGCAAGATAATCAGTAGACGAAATCTGCGCGGTGATGTCTGGGGTGAAAGAAGGCGGATCACCGTCTACGACTTTGAAGAGTCTGGTAGAACAAGTCGCTGCGAGGCCGGATCGCGGCAAGCTGATGGTTTGGACCTCGCCATAACTGTTCGGCTTGCCACCCGTCGGCTCGCCGAAGAAGAGCGCCTCCGAGCTTCCCTTTATGGTGATTGCATTGAGCACCGCCGAAGAAAATGTCCTGCGCCCGACGATCACAAAGAAGTGACCTCGCCGGGTCAAATCGGGCCGATCCTTTAACACCGCGACGATGCGGAATAGTATCTCCGTGCTGCCGCCCGTGTTGTCTCGCATGTCAATGATAAACCGCGCGACCGGGTGCGAATTGACGAACGAAGTCAGTTGTTGGGCGAATACCTCGACGGGCAGCGCATTCATTTCGGCGCACTGATTGTACTTCAGATAGCAAGCCTGCGAGTCTGCCAGATAGTCGAACCAGTAGTAATCATCAGGCTTTTTCCGATACCACGGAGTCGGCACCACGGACGGGTCAGGCCATTGCAGCCAGGCGGCGGGCGTGCCTCTCGTCAGCGGCGAAAGATCAACCGCGAACTGAGCCCCGCCGGCCTCTTCAAAGACGAAGCGGCCTCTCTCCATGTCCGGCAAGATATTCAGCGCGTTAAGAATCTCCGGCACCACCAGGTAGTCCGGACTTCTCGCCTTCAGCCACTGCTCATTTTCATGAGGGATCAAGGAGCTGACCGCGGCAAACGCCTGTTCAATATCGGAATCACCGACCCGCACGAGCTTTGTCCCCAGGGCTCGCCGGTAGTCCGCCGTCGTCGCGATGACATAGAGGCCGTCGCTGAACCACCAGAGCCGCAGCGGGAAGGTGCGGAAGCCGGTGGCCGTCTGCTCCCAGTCTAGCCGTGTGTGACTGTCTCCGACCATCGCCACGATGCGCGTCATACGGACGATGATCTCGTGGTCTTGCAAGGACGGTATCGCGCTATCCAGGTCATCAATCGCCCGGTTGAACTCGTCGGCTGTCACCTTAAAGAAAAGGTCCGGGTGCGTGCCAGGCAAGCTCTTCTTCAATACTTTCAAGTCCTTGCGCCACTTCTTGTCGCGAGAGGCCGCGGATACGCCGCCGAGCTGGGGCAGAGCAGAGCAGAGCAGACATAGCAGGAGGAAGAATGCGGCGACTCTATAACCCCCTGGCTTTGCGAATGCGACAGCGTTGCGACTCATTCCCGAGGTCCCTTTCAGATGCTGAACGCTTTTTATCACACCCTTGCCATAAACGTCGAGGCATTGCCCGCCATGATAGTAGTGTGAGAATGGGCCTGTCTGTGATGACTGTCACATGCGCGGGCTTCGCTGACAAAAGCGCGACCGCCGACCTCGCCGCACTGATTGAAGCGGCGGACGCCGCCGCCGGAGGCCACGAAGCAAGTCGCTCTTCATGCTGGAAACGGTTTGCGGGCGCGTTTACCGTGGCCACAAAGGCATAGGGCACAAAGGAGCACAAAAATACCTGTGACCCCTGGTGCCCTGGTGCCTTTGTGGCGCGCTCTGGTTCATCTCTAAGGGGCGCCGCCTGTGCCTCGCCGCCGCGACTACGGGTAGAGGCGATTGATGTTGGCTTCGTAGCGCAGGCCGCGCGGATCGCCCTGGTCACTTGGTACGATGAACAGCTCGAACGGCCCAAGCCGGTTGTGCATCAGCGAATAGGTCCCTTGCTTGAGCGGACGTTGGAGCGGCCCGACAAATGATAGCGCGAAGCATTCCTTCTCCTCCGGGCGGTCTGGACCCCACATCGGGCGCAAGTCCGCGACTTCGACCAGCTTCAGGCTACCCCTGCCGGTCGCCGGCCCTGAAAAGGAGAAAGTGGTGCCGATATGGCTATAGAAATTTGCCCGCGAGAGGTTATAAAGCGGGCTGTCGTAGACCGCTTTAGGAACCGATTCAATAACCGGCCTGCCATAGCGTTTCTGCCTGCCGAAAGCAAGACTGGGAAAGGTTGCCGCGATGGCGGTGGCGATGCCTGCGAGACTGCTTGCGCGTAGAAAGCTGCGTCGTGATGTCGTCATTGGTTTTTTCTCCTGAGTGGTTTGTCTGTGAGCCTGAGAGCGCACACCCCTACCAAACGGTGCTGCGCCCTATACGAGCCCCGCCCTGAAGCTCGGCCCACGGCATACTGAGCGGTAAAACAATCGAACGAAGGAGATAACCCGGTGCTGCGGATAAGCAAAGGAACGAGGACAATGTATAGATAAGATTGGCCATGTGCAAGCTTCCGGCCCGCGGGAGTCTCGACAAAGAGGCCGCCGCCTTATCGTTTGCCGCGCAGCGGCAGGTGAGTGTGATGGGGCAGTGTGGGGCTTTTAGCCTAAGATCGCCCGGCATCGAATTCAATACAAGTTTTTTCGTCGTGACGTTGACTTCGTACCTGCTTGTGGATACAATCGCTGCCACCGCGAGTAGCATTACAGTAGTTGGGTAAACACATTTCCTCGGCGTTGGGCTGGCCTCAGGGGATCATTCGGTCTTCCAAGTGGGTCGAAAGATAGTATCTGTCGTGAGTGTGCCTACGGCCGGCCCCGCGGAGCAGTGGCTCAAAAAAAGGAGAAATAATGGCAGAACCCTTCCTTTCAGAGATACGCATCATGTCGTTTGTCTTCGCGCCAAAGGGATGGGCGCTTTGCAATGGGCAGTTGCTGCCGATTAATCAGAATCAGGGGCTCTTTTCGTTGCTGGGGACGACCTTCGGCGGCGACGGGCGGGTGAATTTCGCGCTGCCCGACTTGCGCGGCCGCGTGCCCATTCATGTTGGCAGCGGCCACACGCTGGGCGAGCGCGGCGGCGAGCAGGCGCACACCCTGTCCATCAGTGAGCTCCCGACTCACTCCCATATCGTCAGGGCGACGAATAACGCCGCGACGGTAGACGACGGGACGGGTAACATCATCGCGCAAGCCGGCGGCAATGAATTCGGCGCGCCTGCGGGCGTGGTGGCGATGAATCCCGCCATGGTGGGTAACACCGGCGGCAGCCAGGCGCACTTGAATATGCAGCCGTTTCTAACATTGAGTTTCTGCATCGCGCTGCAAGGGATCTTCCCATCAGCAACCTAAGGAGAGAACGATGGCACAACCATATGTTGGTGAAATCAGAATGTTCGCAGGCAATTTCGCCCCTGCCGGGTGGATGTTCTGCGAAGGGCAGTTGCTCCCCATTTCAGAGTACGAGACGCTATTTCAACTGATCGGCACGACCTACGGCGGCGATGGGCAATCGACCTTCGCGCTGCCCGACCTGCGCGGGCGACTGCCCCTGCATCAGGGCAACGGCTTCATCCTGGCCGAGACCGGGGGGGCTGAAGAGATTACGCTCACCGTCTCTCAGATCCCCGCACACACTCACCCCCCCCTCGCCACAACAGCCGCCGCCACGACCAGAGACCCGGGAAACAATATGTTCGGCACGGCTTCGGGAGACGCGTATGTGCAGGCTTTTGACGCCATACTCCTGAGCCCGCAGTCGATAAGTGCGACCGGTGGCAGTCAGCCACACACGAACTTCCAGCCTTACCTGTGCGTGGACTTCATCATTTCGCTGTTCGGGCTCTTCCCCAGCCCCACTTGAAATGAGGCACAGCCGTGATGCTGCGAGGCGTTGGTCATTGCCGACGTGAGGTTTCTCAGATAAAAAATAAGGAGAACATACAATGGATCCTTTTGTTGCTGAAATCAGAATCTTCCCCTTCAACTTCGCCCCGAAGGGCTGGGCCTGGTGCGACGGCCAGTTGTTGCCGCTTTCGCAGAACACCGCCTTGTTTTCGCTGCTCGGCACGACCTACGGCGGCAATGGCAAGAGCAACTTTGCGCTACCGGACCTGCAAGGCCGCGCGCCGATGCATCCGGGCCAGGGGCCTGGCCTGTCGCTGCATGATTTGGGGGAAACGGGCGGCTCGGAAACCGTCAGCCTGCTGGAGTCTGAAATCCCCTCTCACAGTCATTCGCTGAGCACCTCGAATGAAGACCCCAACAATACTCAGCCCGCGGGCCGCGCTCCAGCGAGGAGCCTCGATTTCGCCCCGGCCAGCAGCCCTCAGGTGAACATGTCGGATGCGATGTTGGCGCCGGCTGGCGGCGACCAGCCGCACAACAACATGCAGCCCTACCTGACGTTCTACTTCTGTATTGCGCTGCAAGGGGTATTCCCGCCGCGTACATAAAGTGGCAGACTCCACGCGTTCACCCGCCCTTCAGCAGGGCGGGTGAACGACCTCGATGTCTCGCCGGGCAGGCTGCGCCGCTGACTTTACTACGCGCCGCTGAAGTCCTGTCCGACATGGCGAACCACGGCCATCTCTGGCCTTTCCGCCAAGGGCTTCCGGTAACAGCAGTATCACTTGCATCTGTAGGTTCGATTTCAGTATAGTCACCGCGTCGCTCTTTCAGTTTGTAGCCGAATCCGAAAGACCAGCGTACCCGGCTCCTCCGTAGCCTTCGTGCAGCGGCTCTGTCACGACGTGCGGCCTCTTTCGGGTAGATGATTCATCTTCAATTTCTCCATGCCTTGGCTTTAAGCGTGCAGCTTCAACCCAACGGCTATTCGTAACTTTGCCCACAAGGAGTGTCGTCATGCCTAAAAACTTCGCCTCTCTCAACCGCCTTCTGATATGTGGATTCCTCTGTCTCTTATTCGTTTGGGTGCTGCCCGGCGTGTCGAGCCGGAGCGACACGTCGCGCTCAGATTTGCTCCGCGCCGATCAAGCCCGGCAGCCGCGTCAGCTCGCCGGAGCCTTTGCGACAGCGCGCAACGGCGCGGCCCCGATGCGAAGCAGCTTAGCCGATTTGCGGGCAAGCCGGGCGCTGCGAGCCGCGGCGACCGCGCCACTAGCGGCACTCGTGTCAGCGACCAAGAGTTACCAGTTGGACACGGACGTTGACGGCGATACAAAAGCAGATCCCGGCGACACGCTGAAGTACACCGTGACGATCACCAACAGTGGGTCTGACCCGGCTACGGACGTGATGTTCTCTGACACGATTGATCCGAACACCACGCTGGTCCCCGGCTCGGTGGTGGCTTCTCCGGTTGCCGCCAACGACGCCTACCAAACCATCGGCAATGTCCACATACAGGTCCCGGTCGCGCAAGGCGTCATTGCCAACGATGTCAACCCGGGCGGCGGCACACTGGCCGTCACCCAGGTCAACGCGACGGCGGTCCCGGGCGGCGGCAGCGCCAGCGCGAGCACCGCAAACGGCAGCGTCACGATGAGCAGCGACGGCAGTTTTACCTACACGCCGAACGCCGGCTTCACCGGCGCCACCGATTCGTTTACTTACACGCTCGGCAACGGCAGCGGCATGACCGATACGGCAACCGTCACCATCAACGTCAGCGGAATGATCTGGTTCGTTGATGACAACGCGGCGGCGGGCGGCAACGGCACCTTGGCCAGCCCCTACAATTGTTTGGTCGGCGTGGGGTGCTTCGACCCCGCGGCCAATGACCAGGCGGGCGATAACATATTCTTATTCAGCGGCAACTATACGGGCGGGCTGACACTGCTCAACAATCAGCGACTGATCGGGCAGGGGGCGCCGGATTCGATATTGACCATAACCGGCTTGCCGACGCCGTCGGGCAACAATCTGTTGCCGGCGACGAATGGCACCGACCCGGTCATCACCACCTCAGGGACGACGGCGATCACGCTCGGTCAGGACAACCAGCTTCACGGGTTCACCGTCGGTGATACGACTGCCGCGGGAACCGACATCTCAGGCAATGGCTTCGGCACCTTGACGGTTAAAGATGTGACGGTGAACGGGACGGGGCAGGCTCTCAATCTTGCAAACGGCACGATTGCTGCCGGGTCGACGTTCGCCGCCGTAGAATCAGTTGGCAGCGTCAACCAGGGCGTGCTGCTAGACGCGGTGGGCGGCAGCCTGATGATCGCTTCGACGACCGTGACGAACGCCACAGGCATCGGCATCCTGGCGCAGAACCTGCCTCTGGGCGCGTCGGTCAATTTCGGAAACACCAGCATCACCAACCCCGACGCGGATACAATTGGCAACACAGGCGTCCGGCTGATTGATAACGCGGGCAATGTCTCGTTTGGCCAGCTCAATATCACTCCCGAAAATAACCAGCGCGCCTTGCATGCGACGAACGGCGTGGCCAACAGCGGCACGATCACGACGACGAGCGGAACCATCACCGCCAGCGGCGCGCCGGCGGTCGAGATAGACCGCACGTCCGCGGGAACGATCCCGCTCGTGATGTCGCTGACCAGCGTGTCGGCCAGCGGCGGGGTAAACGGCCTTATCCTGGACGACACCTCCGGCAGTTTCACTGTCACTGGCGACGGCGCGACGGCGAATTCCGGCGGCACCATCCAGAACACGACCGGCCACGCCGTCACCTTGACCAGAGCCAGCGGCGTGACGCTGAAATTTATGAGAATACTCCAGCCCGGCGCAAACAATGCGGCCAACGTGGGCGCCAGCGGCATCCTGGCGACCAACCTCTCCGGGACGAACTTCGTCGAGAAAAGCACAATCGAGTACGGCGCCACGGCGATCACCAGCACCTTCGCCCTGCGGATGGATAACACCAGCACCAACGGCAGCCTGACGCTCGACGCCTCGACGATTCAGAATAAGTCGGACGGCACGGCCGCTATCTCGATCTCGGCGAAGGGCAACTCGCAGATCACCTTCAACGTACAGGACAGCAATACCGCCGATGCCTTCGACATGAAATTAACGAACCTGTTCGGCAGCGGCATCATCGTTGGCGCCGGTGACGACGCCGGCTCGACCGCCACCGTCAACGTCGCTGTGTCGAACGCCAAGTTCATCAACGCGGCGGCCAACGGGGTCAATAATCTTGAGATGATCGTGCAGCAGAGCGCCGTGCTTAATTACAACGTCTCGAACAATACATTCGACACGGTGGGGAGGTCGAGCTTCATCACCGGCGTGATAAACGTCAACGCCACGGGGGGCGGGCGCATCGGCTCGGTCGGTAATCCGGCGACAATCGATGGCAACACGATCCAAAATATCGGCATAAGCTCGGCTGCGCCGGGCTACGTCGGTATCCGCATCGCGCCCGACAATTCGAGCGCCGTCACCCACAAAGTGATCATCTCGAATAACATCATCAAGAACGTCTGGCGGCAGGGCATCCTGCTCTCCGGGCGCAGTCAGGCGGTAGTGAACGCGCGCATCAATAACAACACAATCGGCACGCTGGCCGAACCGGTCGGCAGGTCGAATCGGCGCGGCGTCGAAGTCGAGACGCAGCAGAGTTCGACGATGAACCTTGAGGTAAAAGACAATCCGAGCATCGTCGGCGCGGGCACAAGCAACACCAATTCCGCGTTGCACCTCCGTTCGGGTACGGATACCCCATCGAACGCCGCGATCAACGCCACTGTCACCAACAACACGATCAAAAATAGCGCCAGCGCCGGAACCGGGGGCTGGTTCAGAGCCGAGACTGTCGCCCTCGCGCCCGGGCCGGCCAATATGTGCCTCGACCTGCGCAACAATGTGCTCAGGAACTCCGGGGACGCCGCGGACGGCACGAAGGAATTCAACCTGCTGAACAATGGTCTAGGCGGGAGTACCTTCAACCTCAACCAGAGCGGCAACACCGGGACGATTACCAGCTCAGGAACCATCGGCAGCACCGGCTCTTGCACGGCCCCGAACCTGCTGTCTATGCCCGCGGATGTTGCGGCCGCCGGTCAGGGCGTCACGGATCAATCCGTCAGCCTGGATGGCTCGTTGATCATGAACCAGATGCCTGATAACGGCGACCGTCTGTCGGAGACTCAAGTGGCGTTCATCGTGCAGGCGGCGCTCACCAGGTGGAGGGAGATGGGCTCTTCCGCTGAAGACATGGCGCGTCTGGAGGCCGTGAGGTTTGAGATCAGCGACCTGCCAGAGGGCCAAGTCGCCGTGCCGACCACGAGCGGAGCAAGGCTCGATGTGACGGCAGCCGGTCATGGTTGGTACTACGATACGACGCCGATGGAAGACGGCGAATTCGCGGTCCCGGTTCAAGGCACACATTATGAAGCCTTGGATATTAGTCCGGCCTACGGGCGAGTTGATTTGCTCACCGTCGTCATGCGTGAGCTTGGCCGCGTCTACTTGCAAGGCAAGACGCGCGTGCCGAAGAATCTGCGCTCGCTGATGGCGCCGACCCTTTCCCCGTCAGTTAGGCGGTTGCCGCTGAGCCTCTACAGAGTGAGTGTTCCTCTATCCGGAAGCGTGATCAAGTCGCCGACCGATAGCGGATCACTGGCTCAAGCGGGCGGCTCTGTCCGAAGCTACGCCTTTGAAAATAGCCGCCCGGCGATTGCGCAGTCCAATGCCGAGGGCTTCTTGATGGGGCGATCACTCAGGCACGCCGCGCTGAATCCGGCGGACGGTTACACGGCGAGCGATTACTTGGCGAGTCGCGCGCTGCGCGTCGGCACACTGGCGCCGAGCGGCGAAACCGTCTCCTTGAACATCGGCACCCTGCCTGCCGGCAAGAGCGTCACCATTATGTTCCGGGTGATGATTAATAATTCGCTGCCGAGCGGGGTCTGCTCGGTGACCAATCAGGCCCACGTGACCGGCAGCAATTTCAGCCCGGTCGATACCAACAGCGTGGTGACACCCGTTGACAGGCCGGTCGCCATCAGCGCCTGCCCGGCTGACATTGCGACGAACGCCGACAACGGACAATGTACGGCACAGGTGACTTACGCGGTGCCGACGGCATCGGGCTGCCCCGCGCCGACGGTAACGTGCAACCCGGCCTCCGGCTCGGCCTTCTCGAAGGGCGTGACGACCGTGACCTGCACGGCCTCAAACGGCAGTTCTCCCGACGCCACCTGCACCTTCACGGTGACGGTGAGTGACAATCAAGCGCCGCAGGTCGCTTGCCCGGCCAGCTTCAGTCAGAGCACCGACGCCAACGCCTGCACGGCGGTCGTCACCTATGCGACGCCGACGGCGACAGACAACTGCTCAGGGGTCGGCGCGGTGACTTGTACGCCGGCTTCGGGCACGGCTTTCCCGAAGGGCGTCAGCACCGTGACGTGCTCGGTGACGGATGCTTCGGGTAATGCCGGGAGCTGCTCGTTCACGGTGACTGTCAACGACACGCAAGCGCCGACAATCACTTGTCCGGCGAGCAGTGTTCACGACACCGACCCGAATGTCTGCACGGCTGTGGTCACCTACGCAGCCCCGACGGTCAGCGATAACTGTCCGGGAGCGGGGTCGCCGACCTGTTCTCCGGCCTCCGGCTCTTCCTTCCCGCGGGGCGTCACGACAGTGAATTGCTCGGTGACGGATGCGTCGGGTAATTCGGCTAGCTGCTCGTTCACCGTAACGGTCAGGGACACGCAGGCGCCGACCATCAGCGCGTGCCCGGCCAACATCAGCACCGTGTCGAGCGGCGGCTGCGAGGTCATCACTTACACTTCGCCGACGGCGACCGACAATTGCGGCAGCGCAACCGTCACCTGCACGCCGCCTTCGGGCTTCTGCTTCCCGGCAGGCACGACGACCGTGACCTGCACGGCCTCTGACTCAAGCCCCGACAGCCCGGATTCGAGCTGCTCGTTTACGGTGACGGTGGTGCCTTGCACCATCAGTTGCCCGGCGAACATCACGGTTGGCAACGACCCGAACCAATGCGGCGCGGTGGTCAGCTTCTCGCCGACCACCAGTGCCGGTTGCGGCACGGTCGCGTGTTCGCCGGCTTCAGGTTCATTCTTCCCGGTCGGCACCATGACCGTAACCTGCACCACGCAGACCGGGCCGGCGTGCAGCTTTAGCGTGACGGTCAAGGACACGCAAGCGCCGACCATCGGCGCCTGCCCGGCTAACATCAGCGTCGTGTCGGGCGGTGCCTGTCAGGTGGTCAACTACACGCCGCCGACGGCCTCGGACAACTGCGGTTCAGCTTCGGTCGCCTGTACGCCGCCGTCGGGCTTCTGCTTCCCGTCGGGAACAACCCCTGTGACCTGCGTGGCTTCTGACTCAAGCCCCGACAGCCCCAATTCCAGCTGTTCGTTTACGGTGACGGTGGTGCCTTGCACCATCAGTTGCCCGGCGAACATCACGGTTGGCAACGACCCGAACCAGTGCGGCGCGGTGGTCAACTTCGCGCCGAGTGTCAACGGCGGCGGCTGCGGCACGGTCGTCTGCTCGCCGGCTTCGGGCTCGTTCTTCCCGGTCGGCACGGTGACCGTAACCTGCACCACGCAGGCTGGGCCGGCGTGCAGCTTCAGCGTGACGGTCCAAGACACGCAAGCACCGACCATTACGGTCACGACTCAGACTATCGAGCTGTGGCCACCCAATCACCAGTATGAAACCATCACCATGAGCCAGCTCCTGGCCAGCGCGACTGACAACTGTAGCGGCAACCTCTTCAACAGCGTTGTCATTGCGAGCGTCAGCAGCGACGAGCCGGAGAATGGCGGTGGCGATGGCAACACCGTAAACGACATAGTCATTGCTGGGAACTGCAAGTCTGTGCAACTGCGCGCCGAGCGCCAGGGCGGCGGCAACGGTCGCGTCTACACCATCGTCCTCAGGGTGAAAGACGCCGCCGGCAACGTCACCACGGCGTCGCGGACGGTGACCGTGCCTGCCAACCAGGGCCACGGCGCGGCCATCGCCGGGCCCGGGCCGGGCTACACCGTCAACGGCACGTGCCCTTAACTCGCTGAGCTATGGTCTGTGAGGCCGCTAAGGCGGCCTCACAGACCGTTTATCAGTGGCCCGGAACGAATCGTCGAAAGGCTTGTTCATTCACAAGCAGTAGAAGGCTGTAAGGTGTAGGGCCGGTCGTGTGCCGCGACCGGCCCGATTACCGCTAGCGGGCATGGCGGCGGGCAAACTTGGTTGGTCATTGTACCAAGCCAGGTTGCTTAAAATACGCCCATGCCCTTTCTTTGCTGGCGCGCACCATGAATTTTAGTTTGGCAAGTCACGCGATTTTCTAGTATAGTTTTCGCGTCGCTTTTCAGGTCGGGCCCGAGTCGGCGACGTTGCCCGGTTGGTTCCCTCGCTCTTACGAGTGATACCGTTTTTAAGATGATTGCTCTTTTAGCCGTGATGTGCCGCTCGCAGGTTGAGAACCAGTTGAAAGTCCCCCCAGTGCTGGTTCAATATCCGATGGTCAAGGTTCATAGCCGCGAGCCGATAGAATTCTGTGCCTCTAGGCTAAGCAATGTCTTTAACCGGCAGACGCCGCCTGCCCCTATCTAAGAAGTTCAAGCCGCATGATGTGTCGCGCCCGGTGTGGTCTCAGGTGTATGCGTCTATTCGGCTAAATTATGGAATCGAACCGTCGGCTGCTTCCGCCAGGCCGCAGCCCGTTTGCTTTACCTTCAAGGAGTGTCGTCATGCTGAAAACCTGCGCTCGCGCGATCCGCTTTTCCTTCCTGGGACTGTTGGGCCTGATTTACATTTCCGCCTTGACCAGTTCGTCGAGCTGGACCGGCCCGTCGCGCGCCGACGTGCGCAACCCGCGCTCCGCGCCGTCAGCCGACGCGACCCTCGATGGCAGCCTTTCCCGGCAGCCTGAGAGCCTCTTGATGAAGGGCAAAGCGAGCGGACCAGGAGGCGGTGTGTCCACCCCCTGGGCGAGAGCGGCAATCAAAGCCTCGCTGGCCAGCCCGATGGTTGCCACAGTCACCGCGACCAAGACGGCGACGATTGTCGGCGACGATGGCGATGGCAAGGCCGACCCCGGCGAAACCATCATGTACACAGTCACCATCACCAACAACTCGGGCAGTGCGCTCAACAACGTCGTCTTCTCCGACATGGTCGATCCGAACACAACCTACACGGCGGGTTCGCTGGCGGCTTCGCCCATCGCCGTAAACGACACGTACAACACCATTGGTAACGTGCCGATCACAATTTCCGCCGCGCAGGGCGTCATCCAGACCAACGACCTCAACCCGAACGGCAGCGGCACACTCGAAGTGACGAAAATCGGCGCGACCAATGTCCCCAGCGGCGGCATGGCGACGGGCGCGACCACCAACGGCGGCAGCGTCACTATGCACAGCGACGGCAGCTTCGACTTTACGCCCGCCGTCGGCTCGACTGCCAATGACACCTTCATCTACACGCTCGGCAACGGCACGGGCAAAACCGACACGGCGACTGTGACCATCAACATCGCTGGCAGGATATGGTTCGTCAACAGCGCGGCGGCAACTAACGGTGACGGGCGGCTGAATACGCCATTCAAGTTCTTGACCGGTGCGGGCAGCGCCGACACGGTTGACGCCGCCAACGACGTGATCTTCCTTTATACATCCGGCACGAACTACACGGGTGGCATCACGCTGAACAACGGCGAGATCATCATTGGCCAGGGCGCGAGCCAATCCATTCTGACGATAACCGGGTTCACGGCGCCATCGGGCAGCAACCTGCTGCCGGCGACCGGCAACGCCAGTGACCCGATCATTACGACGGCGGGCACGACCGCGATTACGCTGAACAATACTGGCGCCAGCGGCACCAATGGCCTTTACGGTTTCACCGTCGGCGACACGGGCGCTGCCGGCACCGACATTGCCGGCGCGACCTTCGGCACGGTGACGATCAAAGACGTATCGGTCAAAGGCACGGGCCGCGCGCTCAGTCTCGCGACCGGCACCATCGCTTCCGGGTCAACCTTCGATTTGATCGAAACGACCGGCGGCGACAGCAATGAAGGTGTAAAGCTGGCTACGGTCGGCGGGTCGTTTACCTCGACGACGACCAACATTGTCAACCCAACCCTCACAGGTATTGATGTGCAGAGCGCGCCCGCTGGCAGTAGTTTCAGTTTCGGGGGGACGACCGTCAACAAAGGCTCGACATCAGGGACCGGCTTGAACCTGACGACGAACTCCGGGACGATCTCCTTCTCGTCGCTCGCCGTTACCACCAGCGCCGGAGTTGGCCTGACGGCAAGCGGCGGCACGGTCAATGTCACCACCGGCTCGATTACTTCAAACGGCAATGCCAATGCGTCTCCGGGGGCTGCCCTGAATATTACCGCGGCGACCACCCTCGGAATGACGTTCACGACCGTGTCTTCTACTAACAGCAGCACGACGGGCATCAACCTGGTGAGCGTCACCGGCAGCCTGGCGATTACCACAACAAGCATCTCGAACTCAAGCGGGGTGGGCATCTCGGAAACCGGTTCCAGCGCAAATGTCAACTATGGCACCACGACGGTCAGTGGTTCGGGAGGCACGAGCGTCGTGCTGGGCACCTCGGGGGCCGGCAACACCGGCACGATCACCTTCGGCTCGTTCACTCTCACGCCTGACGCGAATCAGCGGGGATTGTTCGCACAAGACAATACCAACACGATAACGATCACGAGCGGCTCGGTCACCGCGAGCGGTGCGGTCGCTGTCGAGATTACGAAGAGCAGCGGCGCCACGCCATTACAGATCGCTCTGGGCAGCGTTGCGGACAACGGTGGAGCGAACGGCATCAAGCTTAATAACATTAGTGGCAGTTTCGTGGTCAGCGGCGATGGCAGCACCGCGAACTCCGGCGGCATCATTCAGAACACCGCCAGCGTGCCCGGCACGTTGTCCCAAAACGGCACCGGCGCCGTTGATATTAGGGGCGGGCAGAGCCTCACCGCGACCTTCAAGTTCATGAAGGTTCTTGCCCCGAGCGGCAACGGCTTCATGGTGACAAACACCACCGGCACGACGTTGATCGAAAAGACCACCATCGATCACAACAACGCAAACATTACGAACTCGTTTGCCGTGCGCTTCGAGAATCACAGCAGCAATGCGACGCTGACCCTCGACGGCTGCCTCATTGACAACAAGAAGGACGGCGGTACGGCGGTCGCGGTCTCCTTGCAGGACACCGCGAACGTCACGTTCAACATACAGGACAGCAACCCGGGCGACACCTTCGACATGAAGTTCACGAACCTGTTCGGGAGCGGCGTCATCGTCGCTGCCGGTGATAACACGGGCGCGAGTGGCACCGCCACCGTCGACGTCTCCAACGCGAAGTTCGTCGCGCCTGCCGCGAACGGCGTCAATAACCTGGAGATGACTACCCAGCAGAACTCCGTGCTCAACTACAACATCCACAACAACACGTTCGACACTCCGAACGGCGCCACCTTTGCTGCCGGCATTATCAACGTGAATGCGACAGGCAGCGGGCGCATCGGCTCGCCGAACAATGCCGCGACCATACAAAACAACACCCTTTCGAATAGCGGAATTGATGATACGTTCATTGGCTACATGGGTATCCGCATCGCGCCGGACAACTGCAACCTGGACGGCAGCCCCGCACCCTGCGGCGTCAGCACGGTCACGCACCGGGTTCTGATCCAGAACAACACGATTACGAACTTCTTCCAGCGGGGCGTCTACGTCTCCGCGCGCGGCAAATCCATCGTCCAGCTCCAGCTGCTCGGCAACACCATCGGCACGCTCGCCGCCGCCGTCGGCAGGTCGAACCGCCGCGGCGTCGAGATCGAAACGCAGGCGGCCAGCAGCATCAACGCCACCATCAATGGCAACACCATCGTCAATGAGGGCACGAGCAATAGCAACTCGGCGCTGGCGATCCGCGCCGGCACCGACAACGGTGAGGGCTCTGCCAACGGAACGATCAACGCCACCGTCACCAACAACACGATCAAGAACAATACCAGTGCGGGCACCGGCGGCTGGTTCCGCGCCGAGACGATCAATCTTGGCTCGGGGGTCAGCGCAGGAAATATCTGCCTCGACTACTCGAATAACACCTTGAAGAACAGCGCCGATGTCGCTGACGCCTCGAAGGAGTTCAATCTGGTTCACAACAGCACCGGCACGTTCAACCGCCACAACGGTGGCGGCAACGTCGGGACTGAAACCATCGGCGCCGGTAGCATCGGCAGCGTCGCCAGTTGCACTTTGCCGAGCTTTGCGTCGGTGCCGTCAGAGCTTACGGCGGCCAATGTCGGCACGTCTGATGACGCGCAACCGATGGAGGACGCTTTAAGCATCGGCGATCCGAAGGCCGGCGACCCCATCAAGCTGTCGACGCCAGAATTATTATGGATGGCGCAGGCCGCGGTGGAGCGGTGGCGACAGGCCGAGATATCCGCCGACGCCCTGGCGCGACTCCAGGCCGTGACCTTCGAGCTTGCCGATCTGCCCGCCGGGCAGGTCGCGTCGGCCAATGGCACACACGTCAAGATAGACCCGACCGCCGCCGGCTATGGCTGGTACATCGACCAGTCGCCGCAAGACGACAGCGAATTCACCGTCGGCGTTCCCGGAAGAGAGTTACAGACAATCGATATCAGCTACGCCCACGACAAGATCGATTTGCTCACGGTCTTGATGCGCGAGCTTGGCAAGGTCTACCTTGACGGCAGTGCGAAGACGCCTAAGGTGTTGCGCCCGCTGATGGAAAACACGTTAGCGCCGGGCATCAGGCGCTTACCGGATGCTTCTCAGATACAATTCGTCATTACCCAACTGCCGGTCTGGACGCCGCCGGCGCGGACGACGGGCGCGCTTGACAGCTCACTGGCGGCGAATCAGGAAAGCGCGGGTCGTCGCCACGGCGCATCGGCTGGCAAGCAAATCGAGGGTGATGCGACTGCAAGCCGGGCCAATGCGGCGAAGATACCCGCGGACGTTCGTTACGCGGTGTACCACCCGGCGGCGAATCAGCCGACTGCCGCTAATGCGGTGCTGAAGTCCGGCAACGCCAACGCGGCAATCGCTTACAGAGCGAATCGCGCAAGGCGCGTGACGGCATTCTCGCCAACCGGCGGCCCGCCCGATCTTGGGCCGTTCACTTTGCCGGCGGGCGAATCGGTCATGATCATGTTCAGCGTGGTGGTTAACGCCGCCAACACCTTCCCGCCGGGCACGACGCAGGTTTGCAATCAAGGCACGGTCAACTACACAGGCGGTCCAGCGGGCGGGCTTCAGACCGATGATCCCAGTGTCGGCGGGACGGCAGATCCGACCTGCCTGACGCTCGATGCGGCTGACTTGAGCGTCACCAAGATGGCCGGCGCCGCGACGGTCTGCTCGACCAGCAACATTACCTATACGATCACCTACCACAACGCCGGCCCCGGCGCGGCGGTCAACCCGATTGTCAGCGACGTGATGCCGACGGGCACGACGCTGGTCTCGGCCACCCCGCCGGCCAACTGGAACCGCACCGATTCCGTTCCCAACGGCGGCAACGGGACGATCACCTTCACCAGGGCGTCTTCGGCCAATGGTGAAAACGCCGTCTTCACAGTTGTCGTCGGCGTTAGCGGCAGTGTCGCGGACGGCACGGTGCTGTCGAATACCGCGAACGTCACTTCCTCGACGCCCGACACCAACCCCAGCAACAACACCAGCTCGCCAGCGACGATGGTGACGGTCAAGACGCCGCCGACGACGGCGACGGTCGGCTCGAACCAGACCGTCTGCGCGCTTGGCACAACGACGGACCTGGGCGGCAACACGCCGACCAGTGGCACGGGAATGTGGACAGTGCAGAGCGGCGGCACCGGCACCTTCAACCCGAACGCCACGACGCCGGGCGCGACCTTCACGCACACGGGCGGCAGCGGGCCAATCGTGCTGCGCTGGACGATTTCGAATTCGCCTTGCGCGGATTCGTTTGCGGAAGTGACGATCACCATCAAGGCGCAGCCGACGGCAACCGTCGGCGGGCCGCAGACGATCTGCGCGCTCGGCACGACGACCGCGCTCGGCGGCAACACGCCGTCGGGTGGGGCGACTGGTACATGGTCTATCGTGACGGCGGGTGTGACGGGCACCTTTAACCCGAACGCCACGACGCCGGGCGCGACCTTCACACACGCCAGCGGCGGCATCGGTTCGACCATAACCCTGCGCTGGACAGTGTCGAATGCGCCTTGCACGGATGCCACGGCTGACGTGACGATCACTGTCAAGGAGCAACCCACGGCTTCAGCCGGTGGCCCGCAGACGATCTGCGCGCTCGGCACGACGACCGCGCTCGGCGGCAACACGCCGTCGGGTGGGGCGACTGGTACATGGTCTATCGTGACGGCGGGTGTGACGGGCACCTTTAACCCCGATGCCAACACACCGGGCGCGACCTTCACCCACACCAGCGGCGGTGTCGGCACGACCATAACGCTGCGTTGGACGGTGACGAATGCGCCTTGCACGGCTGCGACAGCCGATGTGAGCGTCACGATTAAGACAGCGCCGACGGCAACCGCCGGCGGGCCGCAGACGATCTGCGACGGGAGCACAACGGCTTCGCTCGGCGGCAACACGCCATCGGGCGGCGCTACGGGAATGTGGTCAATCGTGACCGGTGGCGCGACCGGCACCTTTAACCCCGACGCCACGACGCCGGGCGCGACCTTCACGCCGACCAGCGGCCCCGGGACGATCACCCTGCGGTGGACGGTTTCCAATTCGCCTTGCTCGCCGGCGACCGCCGATGTCGTGATTACCGTCAAGGGGCAGCCGACGGCAACCGTCGGCGGGCCGCAAACTATTTGCGCCACCGGCACGACGGCTCCGCTCGGCGGCAACACGCCATCGGGTGGGGCGACCGGTACATGGTCTATCGTGACGGCGGGTGTGACGGGCACGTTTAACCCGAACGCCACGACGCCGGGCGCGACCTTCACGCACACCAGCGGCGGCATCGGCACGACGATTATGCTGCGCTGGACGGTGACGAACGCGCCTTGCACGAGCGCCATGGCTGACGTCAGCATCACGATTCAACCGGCGCCGACGGCGAGTACCGGCGGGCCGCAGACGATCTGTGAAACCGGCACGACGACCGGGCTCGGAGGCAACACGCCGGGGGCGAATGAGACGGGCACATGGTCTATCGTGACCGGGGGTGCGACCGGCACCTTCACCCCGAATGCGACCACCCCGAACGCGACTTTCACCCCGACCAGCGGGGCAGGGACAATCACGTTAAGGTGGACGGTTACCAACTCGACTTGTAGCACGAGCGCGACGGCTGACGCCGTAATCACGGTGAAGCAACAGCCAACGGCAACAGTTGGGTCGAATCAGGGCGTCTGCGCGCTGGGCACGACTTCGAGCCTGGGCGGCAACACGCCAGCGGGCGGCGCTACGGGAATGTGGACAGTGCAGAGCGGCGGCGCGGGCACCTTCAACCCGAATGCTAACACGCCGGGCGCGACCTTCACGCACACGGCCGGCAGCGGGCCTATCGTGTTGAGATGGACAGTGTCGAATGCGCCTTGCACGGATGCCACAGCTGAATTGACGATCACCGTTTCGCAGCCGCCGACAACGGCGACCGCGGGCGGCCCGCAGACGATCTGCGCCGGCAGCACGACGGCCGCGCTCGGCGGCAACACGCCGACCAGTGGTACGGGAATGTGGTCGGTGGTCAGTGGCGGCGCGGGCACCTTCAACCCGAATGCTAACACGCCGGGCGCGACCTTCACGCACACCGGCGGCAGCGGGCCAATCGTGTTGAGGTGGACGATCTCTAACGCCCCGTGTCCGAACTCGACTGCGGATGTGACGATCACCATCACGCAGCCGCCGACAACGGCGACGGTCGGGCCGAACCAAGGCGTTTGCGCGCTGGGCACGACTTCGAGCCTGGGCGGCAACACGCCGACCAGTGGCACGGGCATGTGGACAGTGCAGAGCGGCGGCACCGGCACCTTCAACCCGAATGCTAACACGCCGGGCGCGACCTTCACACACCTGACGGGCACCGGCCAGATCGTGCTGCGCTGGACGATCTCCAACGCGCCGTGTCCTGATTCGTTCGCTGAATTGACGATCACCATTTCGCAGTCGCCGACGCCGGCAACCGCGGGCGGCCCGCAGACGATTTGCGCCGGCAGCACGACGGCCGCGCTCGGCGGCAACACGCCGACCAGTGGTACGGGAATGTGGACGATTGTCACGGCAGGCGCGACCGGCACCTTCAACCCGAATGCTAACACGCCGGGCGCGACCTTCACCCACACCGGTGGGACCGGCATGATCACGCTCAGGTGGACGATTTCGAGTTCGCCTTGCGCCAGCTCGTCCGCTGATGTGGTTATTACGGTCACGCAGCCGCCGACAACGGCAAAGGTCGGCTCGAATCAGGGCGTCTGCGCGCTGGGCACGACTTCGAGCCTGGGCGGCAATACGCCGACCAGTGGCATGGGCATATGGACAGTGCAAAGCGGCGGCACAGGCATCTTCAACCCGAACGCCGCGACGCCGGGCGCGACCTTCACCCACACTGGCGGCAGCGGGCCAATCGTGTTGAGGTGGACGATCTCCAATGCGCCGTGTCCCGATTCGTTCGCTGAATTGACGATCACCATCTCGCAGTCACCGACGACGGCGACGGTCGGCTCGAATCAGAGCATCTGCGCGTTGAGCACGACTTCGAGCCTGGGCGGCAACACGCCGACCAGTGGCACGGGCATGTGGACAGTGCAGAGCGGCGGCACCGGCATCTTCAACCCGAATGCTAACACGCCGGGCGCGACCTTCACCCACACTGGCGGCAGCGGGCCAATCGTGTTGAGGTGGACGATCTCCAATGCGCCGTGTCCCGATTCGTTCGCTGAATTGACGATCACCATCTCGCAGTCGCCGACCGTGGCGAAGGTGGGTGGACCGCAGACGATCTGTGAAACCAGCGCAACTGCGAGTCTCGGCGGCAACACGCCTTCGAGCGGCATGGGCGTTTGGTCAATTCAGAGCGGCGGCACCGGCACCTTCAACCCGAACGCTAACACGCCGGGCGCGACCTTCACCTCGACAAGCGGCGCAGGCACTTTCGTGCTGCGATGGACCATCTCAAGTGGGTCGTGTCCTGACTCATTCGCAGAGGTGACCATCACCGTCAAGCAGCAGCCGACGGCTTCAGCCGGCTCGAACCAGACCGTCTGCGCAAACGGCACGACAACGGGCCTCGGCGGCAACACGCCGGCGGGTGGCGCGACCGGCGTTTGGTCAATCCAGGGCGGCGGCACCGGCACCTTCAACCCGAATGCTTCGACGCCCAACGCGACGTTTACGCATACGGGCGGTAGCGGGCCGATCACCCTGCGCTGGACGGTATCGAACGCGCCTTGTTCGAATGCCACGGCTGATGTGGTGATTACCATCACGCAGCCGCCGACGACGGCGACTGCCGGGCCGAATCAGACCATCGCGCCGGGCGGCACGACTGCCGGCCTCGGCGGTAACACGCCGACCAGCGGCACCGGCCAGTGGACGATTGTGACGGCGGGCGCCACCGGTACGTTCAACCCGAACGCTTCGACGCCCAATGCGACGTTCACACACCTGACGGGCACCGGCCAGATCGTGCTGCGCTGGACGATCTCGAACCCGCCGTGTCCGAGCTCGTTCGCCAACGTGACGATTCAGATCGGCATTGCGCCGACGATCACCTGCCCGACCAGCCCTGTGGTCGCCAGCGCCGCCGCCGGCTCGTGCGCCGCCAATGTCACCTTTAACGTGACGGCGACCGGCGTCCCGACGCCGACGGTGACCTGCACGCCGCCTTCGGGGTCGAGCTTCCCCGTGGGCATGACGACGGTGATGTGTACGGCGAGCAATGGGGTTGCGCCTGACTCGACGTGCAGCTTCACAGTGAAGGTCAACGACACACAACCGCCAGTCTTCACCAACGGTTGTCCGGCGGCGATCAGCACGGTGACGCCGATCACCTGCCCGACCACGACGACGCAGACGGTGACCTACGCGACGCCGGCGATTTCGGATAACTGTCCGGGGGCGACGGTAGCGTGTGTGCCGCCTTCAGGGTCGGTCTTCGCGACAGGGACGACGAGCGTGACCTGCACGGCGACCGACGCTTCGGGCAACACGGCGACCTGCTCGTTCGCGGTGCGCGTCTGGACGGGCTGTCTACAGGATGAGTCGAACCCCGGCAATGTCTGCCTATTCGATGCGCAGACGGGCGATTACCAGTTCTGCTGCAACGGCGTGGTCATCGCTACCGGCACGGCCACTTTGACGGTGCGCGGCTGCATAGTGTCCTTCGACCACAGCAAGGGCAATCGCAGGGTCAAGATCACTGCCGATATGGCCGTGAAGCGCGGCACGGCGACCGTGATCATTGCCAACTTGACGACCTGCACCATCACCGATCAGAACATGGCAAACAATACCTGCGTGTGTCCGGTCGCTACGAAAGTGGCTAAACCCTGACGCTCGCAAGGCACTAGCAGCATAAACCAGCGAGGCTGGCCGTCACCGACGGTCAGCCTCATTTTTTTGGCGCGAACGCTTGCGTTGACAGTCGGCGCGGGCATCGCTTAGCATCCTTGCGCATCTCTACGCCACCATTTCAAATTGGATTGCAACATGAGGAATTTTGGATTTTGGATTTTGGATTTTGGATTGAGGGACAATGCCAAAGCCTCAATCTGCCAATCCAAAATCCAAAATCCAAAATCCAAAATCGCTTGAGGAGACCCGGATGAGCGCACTTCCCATAATGATCGGCGTGCTCTGTGTGCTGGCTATCGCTTACCGCTATTACAGCGCCTTTATCGCGGCGCGGGTGCTGGCGCTTGACGATACGCGGGAGATGCCCGCGCACACGATGAATGATGGGCACAACTACTTTCCGACGAACAAGTGGGTGTTGTTTGGCCATCACTTCGCGGCGATATCGGGCGCAGGGCCGCTGGTCGGGCCGGTGCTGGCGGCACAGTTCGGCTTCCTTCCGGGATTGCTCTGGCTGGTGATCGGCGTCACACTCGGCGGCGCCGTCCATGACTTTGTGATTCTCGTCGCCTCTGTGCGCCGCAAAGGGAAGTCGCTTGCCGAAATCGCCCGCACCGAAATCAGCCCGCTTTCAGGCGTGCTGACGGGCATCGCTATCTTGTTCATCGTCGTCATCGCGCTGGCCGGCCTGGGACTGGTCGTCGTCAAGGCGCTGGGCGAAAGTCCCTGGGGGACATTTACTGTCGGCTTCACAATCCCGTTGGCGTTGTTTATGGGATGGTATATGTACCGCTTCCGCAAGGGGCGCATCCGCGAGGCGACGATCATTGGCGTCATCGGATTGTTCTTTGCGGTGATCGCCGGCGGACGCATCGCCGAAAGCTCGCTTGCCTCGTCGTTCACCTTTTCCGAGACGACGATCACCTACATGATGGCGGCTTATGGCTTCATCGCCTCGGTGCTGCCGGTGTGGATGTTGCTCGCGCCGCGCGATTACCTTAGCTCTTTCATGAAGCTCGGCACGGTCGCGTTTCTGATCATCGGCGTCATCTTCGTCGCGCCGCATTTGCAAATGCCGGCGGCCACGCCCTTCGTCGCCGGCGGCGGGCCAATCATTCCCGGCAAGCTCTTCCCCTTCGTCTTCATCACGATTGCCTGCGGCGCGATTTCCGGTTTTCATTCGCTCATCAGCTCGGGGACAACGCCGAAGATGATGGATAAAGAGACCGACGCGCGCATGATCGGCTACGGCTCGATGCTGTTGGAAGGGCTGGTCGGCGTCGTCGCGCTGGTCGCGGCAACCTCGCTGCTGCCCGGCGATTACTTCTCGATCAACATTGACCGCGCCCGCACCGATTACTCGGCGTTCGTCGAAACGCACAGCGTCGAAGGCTTCGACCTGCACGAACAGAAGCTCGAAGAGCTGACCCAGGAGACCGGCGAAAAGAACCTGCGCGGTCGCACAGGCGGCGCGGTGACGCTTGCGGTCGGCATCGCGCAGATCTTCTCGGCTCTGCCGGGCATGCGCGGGCTGATGAAGTACTGGTATCACTTCGCCATCATGTTCGAGGCGCTGTTCATCTTGACGACGATTGACGCGGGGACACGGGTGGCACGCTTCTGCGTCGGCGAATTCATGGGCCGGCTGGATAAGCGACTGGAGCGGCCCGACTGGATGCCGGGCGCGATCTTCACCTCGTTGCTGGTGGTCTTTGGCTGGACTTACTTCATTCGCACGGGCTCTGTGTCAACCATCTGGCCGATGTTTGGCATTGCCAACCAGTTGCTCGCGGTGATTGCGCTCTGCGTCGGCACGACGGTGATTATCAATATGGGCCGGGCGCGTTATGCCTGGGTGACGATCACGCCGCTGGTCTTCGTCGCGACAACGACGCTGACCGCCGGCTGGCGCTCGATCTTCGACAACTTCTGGCGCGAGACCTTGAAGCCGGAGACCGCCTTTCGCGGCTACCTGAACACGGCACTGACGGCCATCATGATGACCTGTGTGGTGATTGTCATCATTGATTCAGTGATGCGCTGGCGGCGGGCGCTGCGAGGCCCGGCGGTTATGACCGCGCCGGCAACACAGGCCGGCGATTAGTCCAACGCGTGACCTTCACGCTCACATTCGACGCGGCGACTTCGTCCAATACCCAGACGTAGCCGAAGCCTTCGCGTGAGATCATCGGAAGCGTTTCGAGCAATAACTCATGTTGAGCTGCGATGGCGTCGTCAGGGACAACGCGCTGGCGGCGCTGGTTGCGCGCCAGGCAGACTTCGAGCGGCAGATTGAAAACAATGGCGGCGCTATTGAATCTGGCCCGTCGCGCCAGGCGCACCAGCGGGCGGCGGTCTTCGCGTTTGAGACTGGTCGCGTCGGCAATGGTCAGGCGTCCGAGTCGCAGGCGCATCTCGATAATCGAATGCATTAAATCGAAAGCGAGCGGCGTGACATTCTGATTGGCCGGATCATCGCAGATCACCGCTCGGCAATGGTCTGAAGAGACAATCTGTGTCGGCCAGAAGTGGCGGGCGGCAAAGCTCGACTTGCCGCACCCCGCCGGGCCGACCAGCAAGACGAGCGTGTTTCGCGGAATCGTGATTCTGTCCAACGGCGTTTAACAGTTATGGTGTCTTGAAAGGATTGATGAGCGTCAAACTTTCAATCTGCGAGTACGCACCGAAGTCTTTAGAATAAAGATAGGCCACGCCGCCTTCCAGGCACGCGGCGACAATCATCGCATCCCAAATAGAAAGATTATATCTGTTTTGCAGCGTTTCGGCTCTTTGCAGCACCGCCCACCGGGGCAACTTCGTCGCCCAGAGTGCTTGAAGCATATTTAGTTCTTGCCATGCCTTGTCTCGGCTGAACCCATAAGGCGCGAGCTTTCTGCTTGCCGCAATGAACTCACAGGCGACCTGCCAGAGTAATACGCCATCAGAGAGTGAGTGTACCAGGGAATTGGCAATGGCCTGTTTCACTGGGTCACGCGGATCATGAACATAAATCAATACGTTCGTATCAACGGCGTTCATGTAGCTCATCTCTTGTGAAACGCGGCGCGTTTTCTGGAATTGGATTCTCGCTCATTCTCTTTAGCAATTCTGCCATCACTTTTTCCCGCTCTTTCGGATCGGTAATCTGCGGCGGAATTGTGTAGGGATCACTGACCACCACTTCTACCTGGACGCCTTCGGGCAGGTCACAAGGCTCTTGCGGAATGAAAGCGCCGTTGTGATAGACGGCTTTGATCGTGTGACTCATATGTTGCTGCCTCCTGCCTCATTCTACCGCGCAGTAGCCGCCCGAGTCGTGCGTGACGCGGCCTTCCTCTTCGAGCTTTTCAAGGTGCGCCATCGTCGAGCGCTCGGCCAGGCCCCACATCGCCGGCGTCACGTCTGTGTACGCCACCGGCACAATCTCTTCAGGCGACGTAGCGCCGGCGCGCACCGCTTCGAGTATCTTGTTTTCGCGCTCGGTGCGGTGCGTGACGTATTCTTCGAGCTTGTGACGCGCATTGCCGATAGCCGGCCCATGCGCCGGGAAAAGCGATGACAGTTTCGGCAACGCCAGCAAGCGGTGAAGGGAATCGAAATACTGCCGCATGTTGCCTTCGGGCGGATCGATGACCACCGTGCCAAAGCCGACAACCAGATCGCCGGTGATGATCGCGCCGCTGTTCTCTTCATAAAAGCAGAGATGGCCGCGGGTGTGCCCAGGCGTGTGCAGGGCGCGCAGCCGCCAGCCGGGCTCCCCCGGCAGCTCGATCATCTCGTCGTCTTCAATGAACCGGTCAACCGCAAGCGAGCGCGCCATGCGGTCTGCGGTCAATCTCTGAGCGGCGACCGGCGCGCCGAGCCGCCGCCGCAAATGCTCGACCCCGCCCGTATGATCCGGGTGGTGATGTGTCAGGATGATCTCGCGCACTCGCCGACCTTCGCCAATCAGCGCATCAATGAACTGATCGAGCTCGCGCTGCTCTTCTTCATACGGTGAAGCCGGATCGATGATCACGATTTCGTCGCCGCCGATGATGTAGCAGTTGGTGTGCGTTGCCGGCGGCAGCGTCGGCGTCTTGACGGGGAAGAGAAAGATGCCGGGGCGAAACTCGATGCGGCGCACCAGCCCGCGCTGCGCTTCAGGGATTGCCGTCAGTCGCGCCGGCCACGCCTCGATTTGCTTTGGGCTCGCCGCCAGCGTGCGGATGACGTGCAAGGTCGGCGGCGCCATAATGATCTCGCCGCGCTGCCAGCGGTCGAGAGCTTCGGCGGGGCGAACCCATTCAGCGGTCTCAAGCTCGCCCGCGTCAACCAGGGCTTCTTGATTGTCGGGAAGCCACGCCAGAAAAAACCATGTGTCAAAGCGGCGCGGCGCAAACGGCGGGGTTACCCAGCGGCCCGCTGCTGTCATCGCGTCGCCGCTCAACGCGAGATCATGCTCGCGAAGGATTTGCAGAAATGTCTTTTCGCCAGCCGCCAGTTGACGCCGGGCGTCGGCAATCTGTGCGACGGTCAATCGCTTTGCGCCCTCTGCCAGCAGCACGCCGATCTCTTCAAAGACTTCGCGCGCCGCACACGCGCGCATCCACGCCTCGTCGCCCGTGCAGCCGGCGACCGGCGTTTCCAAATCTTCTTTGTCGAGCTGGCCGCCGGGAAAGGCATGAAAGCCGCCCATGAAGGCGAGGCGGGCGCTCCGCTTGACCCACAGCAGTTGCGGGTCAAGCGGGTCTTTAAGAAGGATGATTGAGCCTGCGTCTTTCGGTATCGCTGCCATAGTCGTGACTATAGCATGAAGCCTGGGCTAGACGCGGCCCTAGCGGTTCACGGTCTTTGTGCCGGATGGGTAGTCGGCACTGAACAGGCGATCCGAGATCGCCCCATTGGTTTTCAAGTTGGTCAACGTGAAGGTCGTCACGTTGTTGTTCGCTTCGGCGACCTGATATTTTGTCGGCAGCCAGTTCCCCTGATCCACCCACAGCGTCAGCTTTTGCAAAGACGATTTGCCTTTCGGCGTCAACTCCAGCTTGGCCAGGCCGCCTTCGTCGCCGACGTGAACGATGTTGTACTGGCGCTTCAGGTCGGGCACCGAAGTATAGGGGGTGGCAATGAAATTGTACTCGCCGTTCTTTGCCGCCTGCGCTCTCCGCGAAGAGATGTAAGCCGTGCCGGTCGCTTCTTGATAGAGGATGATCTTATCGCCGACGACCCATATCTTCTGGCCTCGGGGCAAGGAATATTTGAGGAAGACTTTGTCGTTGTTCTTGCCGACGTGCTTGAAAAAGATTTCGCCGCTATATTTTTCGGTGCCGCCGACTTCGCGGTCGCGCTTCACCTGCTCCATCTTCGCATAGATCGTCTTGATCTCCGCGGCGGCCTTCTGCATGTTGTTGAGGATTTGATCCAACTGGCCGTCGGGCGCAGCCTTGGCGTTCGGCAGTGTGGCGGCGACAATAAACGCCGCGACTATGGCGGTCTTGATTCGCTTCATCCTTATGACTCCTTCAGTTTTCTAACGCGATGAGCAGCGCCCGTCGGTCCTGTTCTACTTTTCTTGAACGATGTAGGTGACTTTGCCGGACTCTCGGTCGGTCACTATTTCGATGCGCGGGTGTTGAATATCGTGGCCGGTGGCCTTTAAATAATCGCGGATCGCCGGCTCGACGCGGCTCGGTTCGACGGCGCCGAGTTCTTCGGCGGGGATCACCACGGGCGCGGCGGCGGCGGGATGAATCAGGCTGTTTGGCGCGAGGAAGACGAAGGCAAGAATCAGCACGCACATCAGGTCGTACTGCCAGCTGCCGCGCTCGTAAGACCAGAAGAGCGTCTTCTTTAAAGTGGTGAACAGTATCTTCATCGCTCACCTCCTTCGGTCCGGACACTGGCCGAAACTACCTGGCCGTCGCGCATCTCGATAATCCGATCCGTCAGCCGGGCAGCCTCAGGGTTATGGGTGATCATCACAATCGTCTGGCCGAATTCTTTATTGAGGTTGCGCAGCATATCCAAAACGACCTGCGAATTCTCTGTGTCCAGGTTACCGGTCGGCTCGTCGGCCAGCAAGATAGCCGGGCGCGTGATGATGGCGCGCGCAATCGCGACGCGCTGCTGCTCGCCGCCCGACAGCTCAAGCGGCTTGTGGTGCATCTTGTCTTCGAGCCGCAGCAAGCGCAAGACTTCGCGCCGCCGCGCCGCGTCGCCCTGGCCATTGCGTTCCTTGTCGTGGATGCGCTCGGCGAGCTTGAGATTACCTTCGGCTGAAAGCGTCGGGAAGAGGTTGAAGCGCTGGAAGACGAAGCCGATCTTGCGACGGCGAACGTCTGTGCGCGCCGCGTCGCTCATTTCGGTAAGGTCTTCGCCGCCGATAATGACACGCCCCGAAGTCGGCTGTAGCATGCCGCCGACGATGTGCAGGAAGGTTGATTTGCCGCAGCCCGACGGCCCCATGATGGCGACGTATTCGCCTTCGCGTATCTGCATATTGACGCCGCGCAAGGCCGGCACGTCCACCTTGCCGACGTGGTAGATCATCTTCAGGTCAATGGTTTCTAAAACTGGTTTCATATCGAGTGATGAGTGATGAGTGATGAGTGATGAAATGGCCGATGGTCACTCATCACTCGTCACTACTCATAGCTGATCGCCTCGACCGGGTCAAGGTTGGCGGCGCGCACCGCCGGGTAGAGAGCGCCGATGACACCGCCGGCCAGGCCGATCAACGCGGCGATCAATAGCCACTGCGGCGGCAGATCAATCATCAAGCGCGTGTTTCGCTGAATTAAAAACTTGCCGGCGATGGCGACCAGAAAGCCGACGACGATGCCGAGCCCGCTGATCAACGCCGCCTCTTTTTCAATCGCCAGAATGATGAACGCCTTTGAAGCGCCGAGACTCTTAAGGATACCGATCTCGCGCGTCCGCTCGATGATCGTCGTGTACATGCCGAGCAGGATCACCAGCGTCGAAATCACCAGCGCTAGGCCGATGACGACGTTGAGGAAAATCTCGACGGCGCGAAAGCTCTGGCCATAGAGTGACGGAATCTCGCTGGTCAACAAAACGTGATTGCCGGGATAGGTCTGCTGAATGTCGGCTTTCACCTGTTCGGCAAGTTCCGGGCGCTCGCACTTGACCATCAGGAACGAGCAGTTCTCAGCGCCGCCAAACAACTGCTGCATGGTGCGTAGCGGAATCTTGATGCGCGCCAGCAGCGACGGCGCGTAGACGCCGACGACGGTGAATTCATGGCCGAGCGTCTTGATGCGACTGCCGACTCGCACCGGCTGGCCGTCGGCATCGAGATTATGCTCGGCGTAGTAGCCGTCAACGATGGCTTCGTTGACGCCGGTGTCGCGCCCGTCGCCCAGCCCGCGCCCCTCAACGATGTGCAGTTGAGTCGCTTTCGTGAAGCCGGCGTAATCGATGCCGTCAATCAATTCGAAGCCGATGGCGCCGACGCCCGACTGCACCCACTCGCCGACCGGAGTGGCGACGGCGACGCCGGCGATGGGCGGCTTCGGTTTCAGGTCGGGGTCTTCGGCGGTTGGCTGCACGCCTTTCATAATGGCGTCGGCGTACCGCGAGGGCAGGCGCAAAGGGTTGGCCGACAGCGACAGGTCGCCGCCGGGGAAGAATCGGACTTCGGCATCTACGTTCGACTGCCGGTCGGTCGAATCACGCATCATGCCGCGCGCCAGGCCGACAAAGAGTACAACGAGGATGACGCCGAGCGCGACGCCGGTGACGCTGATGGCGGTGCGCAACGGTCGCTGGCGGATGTTGGCGACGATCAGGCTATCCATAGCGATTCAGCGGTGGTTGGCGTTCTGTGATTTCGGCGGCTTACTCGCCGGCTCGCCGCCGTCGGCGTTCTTCGGCCTCAGGTCTTTGCGCGGGGCGTCCAGGTCGAGTTCTTCGAGGTGCTCGTCGTTTTCGAGCTGGAAGGTCGTCGGCGGCAGATCGATGTTGGTTTCAATCGAATCCTTGGCCAGTTCGAGCTCGAGCCGATAGCCGTCGTTGCGCCGGTCAATCG
This sequence comes from Blastocatellia bacterium, assembly GCA_035275065.1. Lineage (NCBI taxonomy): Bacteria > Pseudomonadati > Acidobacteriota > Blastocatellia > Blastocatellia bacterium. The sequence continues at coordinate 53,561 of DATENM010000081.1, read as the reverse complement.
TGATCAGCCCCGGCCACTGGCGTTCGCTGTTGGGCAGCTTGAACCAGTCCGAATACTTCACGTCGCTGGCCAGACGCCCTTCGCCATTCTCGAAGACCTGCTGGCGAGTGAGCGGCGTGTCCGGCAGCGTCCGGTCGAACCAGAACTTGCGGCGCAGCTTCGCCTGCCCGTGGTCGCCACGCTCAATCACATAAACCACGTAATAGGTCTTCTCAACCATGCGCCCCGAACGGCCTGGCCGCGTGTCGGGCTCGCTCGCATGGACCTCTTCGCGGAAGACGTCGTGGCGCTCGTCCGTCGAAATGGGCTTAATCAGAAACGAGTCGGTGATGTGCTGCGGCCGCATGTTGATCAGGCCGCCGGCACGGCTGATCTGTGAGTCTTTGCTCTGCTGCACGTCCTGCGCGTTCATGCGATCAATGTCCTTGAGGTTGCTGCCGTGAATGAAGCGCCGCTTATCGTCGGGGTAATAGATAGCCAGCCGGAACTGTTTGCCGTCGCTCACCATATCGGCGATCTTCTTGCCGATAAAGGTCACGCGCATCCGCGTGTCGTCGGGCCGCCGGAAGCGCAACAATCCCGCCGCTGCCGGGAACTGCTCGGCCTCGGTCTTCTTGCCGGTGAAGTAATTGCGCACGACGACGTTTTGGACCTGTACGGCAAGCGTTGTGATTTCGCTATACGCGTTGACCCGCCCGACCAGCTCATCCAGCGACACCGGCGCGTTGACCGGCAGCAGCTCATTGATTTTGACTTTCTTGACGCACGCCGTACTGAATAAAGCGAAGATGATCAATACGGCGAGGTATCTCATGCTTCTCACAAAGATGACTCCCACACGGTCCAGCAACGCACAGAGGCCGCAAGCGCTATTGAGGTAAATATTTACGGTAACAAAGCAGAGGATTCATTGTCAACGAAGCCATCTTAACTGCCCGCGAGCAAAAGCGGCAAGCCGACCGCCCGTCACTTTAGCGGCGTTCTGACGCTGCAAGTCAACGGCAGATCACGCCCCCGCATTGTCGGTTGTGTGATTGCGCGTTTACACTTCTCAAGGGAGCAAATTATGCCGAGTCTCAAAAAAACCGGTGGCGGACGCGAGCCGAGTCTCTTTGAGGAATTGAACGAGGAGGAGAACCCTGTGGCTGAAGTTGAAGCCGATCTGCGGTCGCGCCCGCTGGCCGACCGCATGCGTCCGCGCACTCTCGAAGAGTTCGTTGGACAGGAAAAGATTATCGGGCCGGGCCGCGCCCTGCGCCGCATGGTCGAAGATGACCGCCTGCAATCATTGATTTTCTGGGGGCCGCCGGGCACCGGCAAGACGACGCTCGCGGCGCTGATCGCCGATCATACCGCGGCGCGCTTCGTGACATTCAGCGCCGTGACCTCTGGCATCCGCGAAGTCCGCGAGATGATGAAATCCTCCGACGAGTTCCGCCGCCAGACGGGCCGCCGCACCGTCGTCTTCATTGACGAAATCCATCGCTTTAATAAGGCACAGCAGGACGCTTTCTTGCCGTTTGTCGAAAGCGGCACCATCATCCTGATCGGCGCGACCACCGAGAACCCGTCCTTTGAAGTCAACTCGGCATTGCTGTCGCGGTCGCGCGTTTTCACGCTCGAATCGCTTTCGGCAGAGCATATCGTCGTCATCCTGACGCGCGCCATCGAAGACGCCGAGCGCGGCCTCGGCGAAGAGCGCGTTGACGCGACCGACGAGGTTTTGCGCGCCATCGCCGCTTACGCTTCAGGTGATGCGCGGGTCGCTTTGAACACCCTGGAGCTGGCCGTGTCGGTAGCCGAACCCGATGCCATCGGCGCGCGCGTGATAACCAAAGAGGTGCTGAGCGAGGCCATGCAGCGCGCCTCTCTGCGTTATGACAAGGGCGGCGAGGAGCATTTCAACTTCATCTCGGCTTTCATTAAATCGATCCGCAACTCGGACGCCGATGCGGCGGTCTACTGGCTGGCGCGCATGCTCGAAGCCGGCGAAGACCCGTTGTTTATCGCCCGCCGGCTGGTGATCCATGCGTCCGAGGACGTCGGGCTCGCAGACCCGCGGGCGCTGGTCACCGCGGTGGCGGCGATGCAAGCGACACACTTCGTCGGGATGCCCGAAGCGCGGCTGGCGTTGACGCAGGCGACGCTCCATCTGGCGCTCGCGCCGAAATCGAACTCGGTGCTGACGGCCTACATGGCGGCGGCGAAGGACGCGCTTGAGACTGAGCAACAGCCTGTGCCGATGCACCTGCGTAACGCGCCGACCTCTTTGATGAAGGAGATCGGCTACGGCAGCGGCTACCAGTACGCGCATGATAACGAAGCGGGCCGCGCCGACGAGATGGCCTGTTTGCCCGAAGCCTTGCAGGGCCGCACCTACTATCAGGCGAACCCGCGCGACAAGGTGCAGCGCGCGCCGGGCGAAAAGCCGGGGCCAAAGGCAGAAGAATGAAAAGGGAATCAACATGCCGACCACGACCGTCAGGATTGCGACGAAGCGCGACAAGCAGGTGATCGATATCACCGACCGCGTTCAGCAGTTTCTATCGCAGAGCGGCGCGCGCGATGGCCTGTGCAATGTCTTTGTCACGCACACCACCGCCTGCATCACCACGGGCGAAGCTATCGAAGGCACGGACGAAGACTTGATGGAGGTGCTGGAGAAGATCATTCCGGCCATACGCTTTCGCCACGCACACGACCCGTCGCATGCGCCCGATCATATGATCAGCTCGATTGTCGGGGCCGGCCTGACCGTGCCTGTGCGCGGCGGCGAGCTGGTGCTAGGCACATGGCAGCGGCTGCTGTTTGTCGAATGCAATGGCCCGCGCAATCGTGAAGTGGTGATTACGGTGTTGGGAGATTGAGCCGCGATAGATCAAAGGCGACGGCATTCATTCGCCGATGAACTCGCGGCTCCAGAAGACGAAATCGGTCGCCGCCGGCTCGGCGCCCGCTAGCCGCAGCAGCATGGCGATCTGGCCGCGATGATACCATGAGTGGCCGAATAGCTGCGTCAGGATGTCTTCGACGCGGTTGCGAAAGCGCGGCCCGTCAAGCGCGCGGTATTCAAAGATTCGCGCCAGCTCGGTTTCGTCCAGCCGCTCGAAGTAAGCCGTCCAGGCGGCGTGGGTTTCTTCGGCCATCGCCTGGACGGTAGCGAGCGCGACGTTTTGCGGAAAGAATTCGGCCGGGCCTTCCGCGAGCAGGCCGAAGCGGTAGAGCCAGAGCCGCCGCGCCAACATCATGTGCGCGAACAGGTCAATGGCTTTGCCGTACTCCGGTGTCGCGCGCCGATCCTCCGGGCAGGCCGCAAGTGACGCCAGGACTTTCGCGTGGGCGTCCATCTCGTAATCGAACCAGCGGCGGTAATGGTCAATGAGACTCTTTCCCATAAGCACCTCGATTGCTCGTCGTTTCGTCCATACTGACATTCGGATCGCTTCGTTGACAAGCCGGCGGGCAGACGGTAGATTCACTGTTTACGTGCCGGCGCAGAAACCCGCCTGTCATCATGGTCATTGCGTCACGCCGCGTGGGCTGCTTGCAGGTCTCCAAATAGCCGTTGTTTGACTCTCACTGATGCGGGCGATAAGATTTTGATTGACGCTCAAATCATTATTGCCAATGTCGCTGTAAACCGTCGCCCGCCGGCGCGACGGACGCTTAAGAAAGAGGATAGAGAATGGCTGTTGATTCCAAGTCTGGCGACAATTTCCTGACCACTACCGTAAGCAGTGTCGTCAACTGGGCGCGCGGCGGATCGCTCTGGCCCATGCCTTTTGGGACGGCCTGCTGCGCCATCGAATTCATGTCGGTCGTTTCGGCGCACTACGATATCGCGCGCTTCGGCGCCGAAGTCGTGCGTTTCTCGCCGCGCCAATCCGACATGCTTCTGGTTATGGGCACGATCACCGACAAGATGGTGCCGGTGCTCAAGAAAATTTACGATCAGATGCCCGACCCCAAGTGGGTCGTTTCCATGGGCGCCTGCGCCACTTCGGGCGGCTTCTATCGCGCCTATCACGTCGTCCAGGGGATTGACGAATTTCTTCCCGTAGACGTTTACATCCCGGGCTGCCCGCCGACCCCTGAAGCCGTGCTGCAAGCCGTGCTGATGATCCAGGAGGTCGTCAAGACCGAGCGGATTAACGACCCGTACGCGCGCGAAGAACTGCGCCTGCGGATGCGCAAGGAGATCACCGAGAGCGCGCCCAAGCCCTTGCTGATCGCCGAACAGCAGGCGCGCGAAGCGACCCGCCTGGTGCAGATCAGCCGCGAGCCGGTCGCCCCACGCAACCCGACCGTGGCGCTGCTCGAAGAACGCTTCAAGGAAGAGATTCTCGACGTCAACGATTTTCGCGGCGACCTTGCCGTCACCGTGCGGCCCGACCGCCTGCAAGACATTTGCCGGTCGCTCAAGGAAGATCCGACGACCAGGTTCGACTTGCTGTCGACGGTCACGGGGCTCGACAACCTCGGCTACCCCGACAAGACGCGCGACGAGCGCTTCAACGTCGTCTATCACATGTACTCGATAGACCACGGCCACCGCATCCGCCTGAAGGTGCCTGTGCCCGAAGACCGGCCCGAAGTCGACACCGTCAGCATGATCTGGAAGACGGCGAACTGGTGGGAGCGCGAAACCTATGACATGTTCGGGATCAACTTTCGCTACCACCCGGACCTGCGCCGCATCCTCTGTCACGAGGAGTTCGAGGGCTACGCCCTGCGCAAGGATCACGATCCGGGCGGGCGCACGCCGCTGTCGCGCGATTACAAGCTGCCTATCGAATACAAGACGCAATGGGAAGGCCACGAGATTGATCGCCTAGCGCCAGAGCCGACCATCATCAACGTCGGCCCGTCGCATCCGGCGACGCACGGCACCCTGCGCATCGTCGCGCGGATGGACGGTGAAATGATCATCGAGTCCGACGTCGAGATCGGTTACCTGCACCGCTGCTTTGAGAAGATGGCCGAAACGCACCAGTGGAATCAGGTCATCCCGTACACAGACCGGCTGAACTACTGCTCGTCGTTCCTCAACAACGTCGGCTACGCGTGCGCCGTCGAAAAATTGCTTGGCATCCAGGTGCCGAAGCGCGTCGAATACATTCGCGTCCTCCTCGGCGAGCTGTCGCGCATCATGGATCACATGGTCTGCATCAGCACGAACCTGGTTGACCTCGGCGCGCTGACCAATTTCTGGTATGCGCTGGAGCTGCGCGAAGAGATTTACGACTTGCTGGAAATGACGGCGGGCGTGCGCATGATGGTCAGCTATGTGCGCGTCGGCGGTCTGGCGTCGGATTTGCCGAAGGACTTCATCCCGCGCTGCCGCGAAGTGCTTAAGCGCATCCCCGGATACATCAACGATCTGGTCAAGTTGAATATGGGGAATATCATCTTTAAGGATCGCGCCGTCGGCATCACGCCCATCAGCGGCAAGGAGGCGATTGACTGGGGCTTCACCGGGCCGATGCTGCGCGCCGCGGGCGTGCCTTACGACATCCGCCAGAACCACCCGTATTCGAGCTACGAAGACTTCGACTTTGAAATCCCCATCGGCAACACCGGCGATATGTACGACCGCTTCCTGGTGCGCTTTGAAGAGATGCGCCAGAGCGCCCGCATCGTCGAGCAGGCGCTTGAAAACCTTCCTGAAGGCCCGGTTCAGGTTGACGACCGCCGCATCACGCTGCCGCCGAAGAAGGGCGTCTATACGAACATCGAAGACCTGATGAACCACTTCAAATTGCAGATGCACGGCATTCAGGTGCCGCCGGGCGAAGTCTACGGCTACTCGGAAGCCGGCAACGGCGAGCTTGGGTTTTACATCGTCAGCGACGGCTCGATGCGCCCGTGGCGCATTCATGCGCGCGGCCCCTGCTTCCCGCTATTTTCTGCCTATCCGAAGATGATCGAAGGTCATCTGATCGCCGACGCCGTCGCCACGCTCGGCAGTTATAACATCGTCGCCGGCGAGCTTGACCGGTAGAATGTAGCGCAAGCTGTTAGCTTGCGCTGCTGGAGACTTGTGAACGGTTGTGCGCAAGCTAACAGCTTGCGCTACATCAGGAGAGCTTGACTGATGGTTCAATTCAGCGAAGAGGCGATGCGTGAGTACAATGACATCATCCGCCGCTATCCGGCCAAGCGGGCGGCGGTGATCCCTGTGCTGACGCTAGCGCAGCGCGAGTTCGGCTGGATATCCGAAGAAGTCGCCGACTACATCGGCGGCCTGATGGATTACCCGCCGGCAGACATGAAAAGCGTATCGTCCTTTTATGTCCTGCTGCGCCAGAAACCTGTCGGCAAGTACCACCTGGAAATTTGCCGCAACGTCAGCTGCTGGCTGAAAGGCGCAACCGGGTGCATGGCCGAGGCGAAGCGGATTCTTGGCGTCGAAGCGCAAGAGGTCACGCCGGACGGTTTGTTTAGTTGGGACTTCACCGAATGCCTGGCGTCATGCGGCACGGCAGTGGCGATGCAGGTCGGAGATCGTTACATCGAAAACCTGACGCCGGAAAAGATGGGCGAAGTCATCGAGCAATTACGCAGGGAAGCCGCGAGCCAGTAATTCGCCGGCGCGGGAGAGGCTGGCGGAGCGGGCCGCGTCCGGTCGTTCGAGATTGACGAGAGAAAAAGCGCGATGGGTATACAGACACTGCTAGAGCACATTAACACGCCGGGCTACGAGACGCTCGAAGTTTACCGCAAGCACGGCGGCTACAAGGCGCTTGAGAAAGCCTTGCAGATGGAGCCGACCGCCCTGATTGATGAAGTGAAAGCGAGCGGCCTGCGCGGGCGCGGCGGCGCGGGCTTCCCGACCGGCATGAAGTGGAGCTTTGTGCCGCGCAACACCGGCAAGCCGACTTACCTGCTCTGCAACGCTGACGAGAGCGAGCCGGGCACCTTCAAGGATCGCCTGCTGCTTGAGCGTAACCCGCACGCCATGATCGAAGGCATGGCGATTGCCGCCTACGCGCTCGACTGTCATCTCTCTTACATCTACATGCGCGGCGAGTTCGGCTTTCTGGTCAAGCCGCTCAACCGTGCGCTCAGTGAAGCCTACGCCGCCGGCTTGCTCGGCCCGTCGGTGATGGGCAAGGATTACGCGCTCGACATGCACCTGCATCTCGGACAGGGCGCTTATATCTGCGGCGAAGAGACTTCGCTGATCGAGTCGCTTGAAGGCTATCGCGGCTATCCGCGCATCAAGCCGCCGTTCCCGGCGGTGAGCGGCTTTCTCGCTTCGCCAACCGTGGTCAACAACGTCGAGACGCTGGCGGCGCTGCCGTGGATCATCAATAACGGCGCTGCGGCGTACGCGGCTATGGGCACGGAGAAGAGCAAGGGCACGAAGCTCTTTTCTGCGTCAGGCCACATTAACAAGCCTGGCGTCTATGAAGTAGACCTCGGCTATCCGCTGCTCGATTTCATCTACAACGAATGCGGCGGCATCCCCAATGGCCGCAAGCTGAAAGCGGTGATTCCCGGCGGCTCAAGCGTGCCGGTGCTTACCGCCGCCGAGTGCGAGGGCGTGTTGCTCGATTACGAGTCGCTGGCGAAGGCCGGCACGATGCTTGGTTCCGGCGGGTTCATCGTCTTTGACGACACCGTGAGCATGCCCGAAGTGCTGACGGTGATCGCAGACTTTTACGCGCACGAATCGTGCGGCCAGTGTACGCCGTGCCGCGAAGGCACGGGCTGGGCGGCGAAGCTCTTGCACAACCTCGTCGCCGGCAAGGGCAGAAAGTCCGACCTCGATCTGTTGATGAAGATCATGGACAATATGGAAGGCAAAACGATCTGCCCGCTGGCGGACGCCGACGTGATGCCGATCCGCAGCTTCGTGACCAAGTACCGCGACGAGTTTGAAGCGTTATGCGGGCGATAATTGGATGAGTGTAACAATGAGGCAAGTCAAGATCATTATTGAAAAGCATGTCGATGGCTACGTGGCTTATCCACTAGGGCTGAAGGGCGTTGTGGTCGGCGAGGGCGACACGTATGACGAGGCGTTAACTGATGTACAATCAGCCATTCGCTTCCACATCGAAAGCTTCGGTAAGGCTTACGAGCAGAGCTAAACGTAGGCGAGATTATCATCTCGGTTTTTGGAAAATTGAGCGATGCCAAAGTTCATTCTTAACGATCAAGAAGTCGAGGCGCAGCCGGGACAGACGATCATTCAGGCTGCCCAGGATCACGGGGTCGAAATCCCGCATTACTGTTACCACCCCGACCTGCCGATTGATGGCAACTGCCGCATGTGTCTGGTCGAGGTCGAGAAGATGCCAAAGCTCACGCCCGCCTGCACGACCGTCGTGAGCGAAGGCATGGTGGTGCGTGCGGCCAACGAGCGCGTCAAGACGGCGGTGCGCGGCGTGTTGGAATTCTTGCTCATCAACCACCCGGTTGATTGTCCCGTGTGCGACCAGGCGGGCGAGTGCCGCTTGCAGGATTACTACATGGTCTACGGCCTGCACACCAGCGAGATCGCGCAGTCGCTCAAGGTGCGCAAGTCGAAAGCGGTTGACCTCGGCCCGGTGATGCTCGACCAGGAGCGTTGTGTCGAGTGCTCGCGCTGCGTTCGCTTCTTCGAGAATGTGACCAAGACCGGCGAGCTCCAATTCTTCGGGCGCGGCGACCACGTCCGCATCGGCACCATCGGCAATCAGAAGATCGAGAACCCCTACGCCGGCAACGTCGCGGAAATCTGCCCGGTCGGCGCGCTGACGGATCACGATTTCCGCTTCAAGGCGCGCGTCTGGTTCCTGCATTCGACCGATTCGGTCTGCGGCGGCTGCTCGACGGGATGCAACATGCGCATCGATCAACGCGACGGCACCATCTTTCGCTTGCAGGCGCGGCGCAACGTCGAAGTCAATCAGAGCTGGCTTTGCGACGAAGGCCGCTACAGCTTTCACGAGCTAGAGCAGGGCGAGCGCCTCCTGTATCCGCTGGTTAAAGATGGCACCGGGGCGCACAGGGAAGCGACGTGGAGTGACGCGGCGCGCTCGATTGACACGCGCCTCAAAGAGATTGCCGGCGCGGCGGGCGCCAACGCCGTCCTCGGGTTCGCTTCGCCGTCGGCGACCAACGAAGCGCTCTACCTGTTCAAACACTACCTGGGCGAGCAGATCGGCGCGAGCTTATTCGATTTTCGCACAGACTCGGAAGACCAGCGCGTTACTGAAAAAGAAGACGACGTTTTGCGCCACCACGACAAGCACCCGAACACGATGGGCGCGTTGAAGCTCGATCTTGCGAGCGCCGAGCTTGGCGGTATTGACGGCGCAATTCGCGCGGCGCGCGATGGTCGCGTGAAGGCCGGCGTGGTGCTTTACTTCAAGCCGCTGGTGCCGCGTGAAAGCGACGCCGAGGCCGAGGCGAAGATTGCCGAGCTGGTGCGCTCGCTGGAATACTCGGTCGTGCTGGCGGCGCACCGCGCCGACTGGCAGCAGCAAGCCAGCGTCGTCTTACCGGTCGCGGCGTGGTCTGAAGAGGGCGGCAGCTACACGAATTATCAAGGCCGCGTGCAGGCGGCGGCCAAAGCCATCGAGCCGGGCGGCGACATCTTGCCGGTGTGGGAAGTCTTCGCCATGCTGTTGCACACGAGCGGCGCCGAGTCGCGCTGGATGACGGCAGACGATGTGTTTGCCACCATGTCTGAGCGCGTCGAGGCGTTCAGGAGCTAGCCGAACCGTAACGGCAACGCAAGCGGTTGAGCGTTAATCGTTCGCTTTAGAATCTCGCACGCTTATGAAAAAAGAAGCAAAAGTAATCAATGTCTCAGACCTTTCAGAGAAGGGAAGCTCGATTGTCAAAGACATCCTCGGCCCGCTGGTCGGCATGGGGCTGACGCTGACGCGTATGAAGGACAATTTGACGGGCAAGGTCAGCGCGACGATCAGCTACCCCGAAGAGCGCCGCACCTATTCCGACCGTTATCGCGGCGCCCACATTCTGACGGCGCGCGAAGACGGCAGCCCACGCTGCGTGGCTTGCTATATGTGCGCGACCGCATGTCCCGCGGATTGCATTTACATCGAGCCAAAGGAAGTCGCCGACCCGCTGATCGAAAAAGCGCCGGCGCGCTTCGAGATTGACATGCTGCGCTGCGTCTTCTGCGGCTTCTGCGTTGACGCCTGTCCCGAAGAGGCGATCATCATGAGCCGCGAGACCGAAATCTCCGCCTTCAGCCGCGAAGAGACGATCTGGGGGATTGACCGCCTGATGAAGCGAGAGGAGTTGCCGGAGTTCGGGTTGGGCTACAGGCCGAATCAGGAACTGGTTGACAGCACGCTCGCCTTCACGCCGAAGAAGCCTGAGCCGAAGACCATGGCGGGACGAGTCACTTTGAAGGAAAAGGCGACCATGATTCCGCACATCACGTTCGAACCGGAGACCGGTGAGCCCTAACTGCCGCGGGCCGCAGAAGCTTTGCGACCGGCCATGACACGGATTTGCTGCACGGGGGAATGGACTGGCTGCCGCCTGCCTCGCTGTCGCCGCAGCACTTGAAATCAATGTGAAATTTCTTTGATATAAGCGGCTTGCCGGCAATGCGTTCGTGCTTGACTCCGGCTATCAAATCGGCCAAATTTATAGCGCTGACAGGTTGCATCATTTTCTTGGCTGAAACTCTCGAAAAGGAGGCTTACGCTTAGATGACTTATATTATTGCGGAACCCTGTATAGGGACGAAGGACACGGCATGCGTGGACGTTTGCCCTGTCGATTGTATTCATCCTCGGAAGGATGAGCCGGAGTTTGAAGCAGCAGAACTGCTCTACATTCACCCGGATGAATGCATTGACTGTGGCGCCTGCGAGCCCGCCTGTCCCGTGCAAGCCATCTTCACCGAAGACGATTTGCCCGAACAGTGGCGGCACTTCGTGAAGATCAACGCCGACTGGTACACCAACAAGTAAACGCGGAGCGGCAAGTTTGACGTATGTGATTTGTGAACCCTGCATCGGCACTAAGGAACTGGCGTGCGTCGATGTTTGCCCGGTTGATTGCATTCAAGGCGGGCCGGATGAGCCGCAGATGTACATTGACCCGGTCACCTGCATCGATTGCGCCGCCTGCGAGCCGGCCTGCCCGGTGTCGGCGATCTTTATCGAAGCCGAGGTGCCGGCCAAATGGCAGCAGTTCATCAGGAAGAACGCGGATTTCTTTAAAGGGTAGCGGCGGCCCTGGCGCGACGCCGAGCGGTACGTAGTTCAGCAAGAAAATCACCTGCACAGCAACAAAGGCCCGGAGTAGACGAGTTCGCTCCGGCCTTCTGTTTTTCGGGCGCCGCCAGACGCTCAGGCCCAAAAGCTCAAGCCCAAGACTCAGCCGCGAAAGTTCTTCATATTGTGCAGTAGCATCTTTTTGCCTTCCTGAAAGCGCACCTCGATCTTATTCGGCGGCAAGCTGGTTTCGACCAGGCCGGGCCCAAACTTCGGGTGACTGATCACGTCGCCTGCCGAATAGTTGTGGTTCATGTCGTAGGCTTTCTGTGGGCGTGACGGGTCGATGGAAAACGCCTGGTTCGCTTTCGAGCGGCTAGAGCCCGTGGCGCGTTTCGTTTTGGGCGCGTCGCTAGAGGCAGCAGCCGTCGCTTTGCGCTTGAAGTTATGGGTGCCGCCGCACATCGAACAGGTGACGCGCTTGACGATGTCACTGTCCATTGCGGCGATAATGTGCGTGCGTTCTTCCTTGCAGCTGCCGCAGTAGGATTCGATTTCTGCGCCGACACGGGGCTTTCTGTAGAGCATATAATGACTATACCACCCCTCTCCCGCGTTTGTCATTGGCCGGTAGTCTATTGATGGCATCAGATCAGTTCACGGAGCTTGCGGGCGGCGCGGAAGTGGATGCCTGCCGATTCGCTCGGCACTTGACCGGGCCGGAATAATCCGTCTACCCATCGCAGGTATTCGCCGATGCGGCGTTTGCTGATGATCGAGTAACTGATCGCGCTGCCTTTCATTTCGGCGACGATGTAATAGATGAAATCGTCAGTGCCCAGGTAGACGCCGACTTCCCATAGCCCTTTCTTGATCTCGGGGCCGTCGGATTCGAGCACCATACCTTCGAGCGCCGCTTTGATCGGCCCCAGGGGTTGCGATCCCTTTCTCGACATAACTCAGTTCTATCGAAAACTTTCGCGGGTTGCAATATGCATCGGTTGTCTGCCGGGCTATACTTGATTGTAGTCGGCAAGGTGGCGCGATTCCCGCAGACTAAGAAAGGCGATGATGCTCAACATACTTGCGATCCGTTGCAGCCTCGCTTTCGCACCCTATCTGGCGGACGCACTGGCCGCATACTTGAACGATGGCGCGTTCAACTCGCGCGTCGTCAAGCAGGGCGGCAACGGTTTGATTCAGCGCTCGGGCGCTGAAATGGCTTTGCGCTTCCAGGCGCACGAGGCGGCGCTTGGCCAACCGGAGGCGCGTCATTACGCGGCGACCATCGGGTTTCGATCAGAACACTATGAGATCGCGCGAATGGCCGACGAGATCGTTATTGCGAATGTCAATGAATCGCTCTTACTTTCTCACCCGCAATCCGAACTGTGGCTCGAAGCCGACACGGTCGCGGCTTTGCTGCGCGTTTACAACCAGGGAGTGAATCCCTCCGCCAGTGATGCGACGCTGCCCGAATGGCTGAAAGTTTCGACCGGCGCTGGCCGCTTATTGCTGAGCGATCAGCGGACGGGCCGATGGGTGTTGCTGGGTGCGGATCACCTTGCCGAGCTGGAACGCCGCGCCGGGCTGCTCGCGCCTGGCGGCCAGACCGTTTCACACGCAAGGCCGCCCACGTGGCCGATCAAAGGCGTTACTGTTCATCTGCATTCGGCTTTCAAACTCGTAGATGCGCTTGAGCGTTTCGCCGAATCAGGGAGCGTGACGACATTTGCAGAGCAAGCGCCGGGCTATGAACTAACCGTTGAGCAGACCAGAGAAGGCATGGCCATTCGTGACTTTGACCAGCGGGCGACGCTCAACGTCAGAGAGGCGCGCAAGTATGCACTGATCCTCCGGGACGAGCTTGAGCGGCGTGCGGCGGTGCAAGTCGAGCGCGGCAGGGTGCGAACGGTGATCGCTAATGAAGGCGACGGGCGTTGGGTCTTGCAATGGGGCGATGAGATTTTGATTACGGAGCCGGCGCGGTCGGCTTTGCGCGCGGCACCGGGCGGCGAAAGCGCCGGCCCGCTGAGGATAAAGCGCGCGGACGATTTTCTTTTGCTGCTTGCGCCGGCGAGCGGCGCGTGTGTGGCGCTCACAAGTGATGAAGCGATGCAGATAGCGGCTGAGTCCTGAATGGCGCGAATCAACCTCAAGGGGAACCGATGGCCGATTCACGACTCGGCAATGGCCTTACATGATGAGCGAGGGATGCCGTCTACCTTTTCGAGCAGGTGGCCCATCTTTTCTTTTTTGGTCTTCAGGTAATGGCGCGTAACTTCGTGCGGCTCGATTTCGATCTTCAGGCGCTCAATGATTTGCAAACCGGCGCGCTCAAGCGCGGCGATCTTATCCGGGTTGTTTGACATCAAGCGAATCTGGCGCAGCCCGAGCTGCTTTAAAATCTCGGCGCAGCACTCGTAAGAGCGCAGGTCGGCCTCAAACCCGAGCGACAGGTTAGCTTCGACGGTATCCTGCCCGGCGTCTTGCAAGGCATAAGCGCGAATCTTGTTGGTGATGCCGATGCCGCGCCCTTCTTGCATCTGATAGACGATGACGCCGTGGTCTTCGGCCTGAATCAGCCGCATTGCATGGTCGAGCTGGCGACCGCAATCACATTTTAAGGAGTGAAAGACATCGCCCGTCAAACACTGTGAATGGATGCGCACAGGGCTTGGGCGGTCGGCGCTCAGCTCGCCTTTGACAAGGACGGGGAATTCTTCGCCGCTGACAAGACTCTTGAACCCGAGGATGCGGAACTCGCCGTAATCGGTCGGCAGCTTCGCTTCGGCGATAAGCTCGACACCCGTGCAGGGGTTGCCGTCGTTCTGGGTTGTTTCACTGCGCTTGTTCATACTGATTCCACTCTCATCTACGCCACCCTCATCGCGCCGGATTCCTGGGATGCTTCATTCATGCGGCCTGCCTGATCGCCTCGGAAGATTGATTCTTGCCGACCCGGAACCACTTAAAGAATTCTAGTGACCGCTGCATGTATGGTCAAGTAAGCTGTCTTCCAGCACCGGGCGGGCTCGGGCGCGGCCTGTGGGCCGCCCGCCGCGGCGATTGCGCGCCTTCGGCGGTTGTTGTTATAGTGAGCGCTCTGAAGGTGCAAGCTGTGAGCGACGCTGAAAAGACAATCAAACTGAACGTGCGCGAGGTGACGGCGCGCCCAAAACTGAAGCATCCGGTGCTGGTCGTCTTGCAAGGGCACGCCATCGGTCAGACCGTTCCGCTCGATAAATCGCCACTCGTCATTGGGCGCGGCTCGCAGGCGGACTTCGTCATCCGCGACGAGATCGCCTCACGTCTGCACGCCGAAATACTCCGCCAGGAAGTCGAAGGCGCCATTGCCGAATACTACGTCAACGATCTCGGCTCGACCAACGGCACGTATTTGAATGGCACGAAGATCACCGGCCAGCAACTCCTCGAAGACGGAGACAAGATCAAGGTGGGCGGCCACATGATGAAGTTCGCCATGCTCGACGAATTCGAGGCCGAGTTCCAGGAGAAGCTGCATCAGATGACGCAGCGCGACGAACTGACTGGCCTGCGCTCGCGCCGCAGCCTGTTTGCCGAGCTTGACCGCCGCATCAACCAGGAATCGCGCAGCCCCAATCCGCAGCGCATCAGCGTGTTGATGATGGACCTCGATTTTTTCAAGCGCGTCAACGATGGGCGCGGCCACCTGGTCGGTAGCCACACCATCCGCGACTGCGGCCACATCATCCGCGACGTTGTCGGGAGCGCCGACCGCGCGGCGCGTTACGGTGGCGAAGAGTACCTGGCTTATGTCGTCGGCCCGCGCGACAAAGGATTAGAGATCGCCGAGCGCATTCGCACGACGGTCGAAGCGCACGCGTTCGAGGCGTCGGCAACCGACAAGCTGCAAACCATGAACGTCACCATCAGCCTGGGCGTCGCGGCGTTCCCCGACGACGGGCAGACCGCGCTTGAGCTGGTGCAGAAAGCCGACCAGGCGCTCTACCGCGCCAAGCTGAGCGGCCGCAATCGCACCTGCGCCTTCGACCCGGAGATTGACCGCCCTGATTCTTTCCACCCGACCGTAGACGAATCCGCCATCATTTACGGCCCGGCAGACGCGCAGTAAAGGCATCGCCGGGGTGTAGCGCAATCTGTTAGATTGCGCCTTGACTCGCGCAATCTAACAGATTGCGCTACATGGCAAACGCTATCGAAAACGGCTGTAAATGCGAGATGCTCAGGAGGGGGCCAGGGAGTCTCTGAGGCAGGCGGGCATCCGGCTACGCCACACGTCCGGCAGAGCGGTTTTCCGAAGCGCCTGCCGCCGGGCGTTAAACGGTGGGCAGTTTCGCTTTGATTGCCGAGAGAAACTTGTCGAAATCGATAGGCTTTTCGACAAAATCATCGGCGCCGGCTTCGAGCGCGTCATCGATAACCCGCTTGCCGTAGGCGCTCATCACGATGATGGGCGTCTCCTGCATATCCGAGGCTTCGCGGATGCGGCGGATCATCTCGATGCCGTTCATGCGCGGCATCTGAATGTCGGTGATGATCAAATCGGGATGCTCGGCGGTCGCCGTGCTGTAGCCGACGACGCCGTCAATCGCATGCTCGACTTCATAGCCTTCCATCTTCAGCAGACGGCAGAGCATAAACGACGTATCGTGGTGATCTTCGACCACTAGAACTTTTTTACTCATATCCATTTGTTCGCTAAATCCCCACTGATAAATTCTAAGCACCGAGCAAAGCGGTGCGCAACTGGGCTTCCTGCTCCGATTTTACTAGGGCGACGATCACGTCCCCTTCCTGGAGCCTGGTCTCGCCGCGCGGCACGACCGTCAGGGTGCCGCGCAGGATAGCAATCAGGTTGCTCTCCGGCGGCAGGACAACCTCTCTGAGCTGACGGTTCGCCGCCGGGGAATTGATGTCCACAGGGTATTCGAGTATCTGATAAGCCCCCTCCTGCAAGCTCAACAATGTCTTAATGCGCACCGTCGGCAACTCGCGCTCGATGACCTGCTGGATGATGGCTGTCGAGCTGACCGTCGAGTCAACGCCGAGCCGCGCCATGACCTCTTCGTTCTTGGGGTTGGATGCGCGGGCGATGGTCTTGGGTACGCCGAAGACTTTTTTGGCCACCTGGCAGGCGATGAGGTTGTCTTGATCGCTGCCGGTGGCGGCGACGAAGACGCGGGCGCGATTGGCGGTGGCCTCTTCGAGCACGTCATGTGTCGAGCTGTCGCCGATGAAGACCGGGCATTCCAGCTTGTTCGACAGCGCCGCGGCGCGGGCGCTGTCGACTTCGATGACGGCAACTTCGTGGCCGCTCTCGTAGAGCTCGCGCGCCAGGTTGACGCCAACTTTGCCGCCGCCGGCAATCAGGATGTAGCGTGATTCGTCCGTCGCGTTATAGCGTGCCCGCTGCGCCGCCTTTGGCGGTTCGGCGGGGATGTGGCTCACCGGCGGCTGCTTGGCCGCCTGATCCACTTGCTCGACGATGACGCGCGCCGCCAGCAAGGTCGGGCAAACGACAATCAGTTGTGGGTCTTCCTGTGTGGCTTCGGCGTGTGAAGGTTCGTAGACGCGGGCGATAGCGCGCGGCACATGGAAATGAGTCCGCGCCACCTGTGCCGCCATCAGGTTAACATTGTCATCGCGGGTCACCGCCAGCAGCAGATCGGCGTCGCCCATGCCGGCTTCACGCTGAACGTCAACGTCTATGCCGTTGCCCTGCACCAGATCGATGCCTTCGAGGTGAGAAGCGCGCCCCAGCCGGCTGGCTTCCTTATCAATGACCGTGATCTCGTGCTGGCGCTCAGCAAGCGCCGCAACGGTCCGAGACCCGACCCTCCCAAATCCGATGACGACAATTCTCATTAGTCTCCCTTAACGTTAACCAATTGTGAACGGCGTGACAAGCGACAAGTGACGAGTGACAAGTTGCTTTGACCTGCAATTGTCACTTCTCCTTGATCTTATAGGTCTCGCTGTCCGGGCGGGCCGGGCGCGCAAACCACAGCGGGCGGCGCAGGCCATCGGGGCCGGGCGCGGGCCGCGCTTGCTTCAACCATTCATGATAAATCTCGTGCGAACGTTTCGTGTCAACGATGACATCGCCATAGCGGTCGTCTGGCTGCGCCTTCTCGATCTTCACTTTTTGATGCCAGCAATGCATGCCGCTCACCGGGTCGGGATGCACCGCGAAGCTCAGGTTCTGATGCACGCCGCCCTCCTTCCAGAAGATGCGCTCGGAATCGGCATCGGCGCTCGCAAACGGTTTGACGCCCTCGATTTGCCGCAAGCGCCAGCGCCCTTCGCCTAGCTCTTCAATGTCCACGAGCGCCGAGGCCCAGCGGTCTGTGCCTTCGTCTCGCTTCAAGCGCCAGCGCCCCAGGTGGTGCGAACAGGCGACCACCCCTGGCCGTATGCCTTCGGTCACCCAGACGCGAATGACGAAATAACCGATCTCGGTGCTGACACGCGCCAGCTCGCCGTTGGCAAAACCCATGCGCTGCGCGTCTTCGGGGTTCATCCACAGCGGGTTGGTGTGCGAGATTTCATAGAGCCACTTGGCGTTGCCGCTGCGCGTGTGAATCAGCGTCGGCAGGCGGAAGGTCGGCACAAGTATGTACTCGCTCGCTTGCTGGCTCATCTGCCGCCAGTAGACATGGCTGCGCACGTAAGCCGGCAGCTTGTACTCAGGCCAGCGCCAATCGGCCATCGTCTTTGAATAAAACTCAAGCTTGCGTGATGGCGTGTTGAAGCCGCGCAGCGGTTCGCCGTCAACCATCACGCCGGCCACCTGCTGGCCCGCGCCCTGCGGCTTAATGATCTGTTGCGTGCGCTCGTCAACCTGCGTGCCCTCAAGCTCGGTCTCCGTGAGCCGGCTTTCATGCTGCTTGTAGACGTTCGATTTGACGGTAAATGCGCCGTGCCGCCGCATATAATCGAGCGGCTTGAGCCCTTCGCCGCGAGCCTTTTCGGGCAAGCCCGGCACGCTGTTTTCAAATATCCATTGATAGTATTCGTTGATGGTGATCTTTTCGCCTGGACGGTAAGGCGACTCGAAATGTCGGCGCACGCCTAGCTCGCCCGTCGGGTCTATCCGCCACGACAGCTCGATCCAGAATTCGTCCTCTTCCCAGACCTCGCCGGGATTCGCTTCATAGGTGAAGTTGACCTTCTCGCCGGCGCGCTCCTTCAAGACGCGCTGCACCGGCTGGCGAAACGACACCCACTGGCCGGCGTGTGTCTCCTGGCTCATCAGGTCGTGGCGCTCGGCGCCCATGCCCATCGGCAAGATGTAATCGGCAAACCAGGCGGTCTCGCTCCACACAGGCGTCAGCGCCGCGTGCAATTCGACTTTGCTCTCGTCGCGCAGCACTTCGACCCATGTGAAGCCATCGGGGTTCGTCCACACGGGGTTGTAGACGCGTGTGAAGTAGGCGGCGAGCTTGCCGCGCCCCTCTTTCAGAAAGTGCGGCAGCAGGAAGCTCATCTCGTGATGCGCCAACGGGTATTCGCGCGGGAAGAGGATTTCGCTCCAGACCTTTTGCGGCGCGGGCTTCGAAAAAGACGCGGCGACAAACTTGTTCCAGACGTTCGGCGATACGCCGCCCTCTGCGCCGATGCTGCCGGTCAAGACGTTAATGAACATCAAGGCGCGAGCCGCCGCCCAGCCGCCGAGATTGCCCGCCGCCGCCGCGCGCCAAATGTGCGATGCGAAGGCCGAGCCCGCCTGGGCGATTTCGTTAGCTACGGCGATGATCTTATCGGCTTCGATGCCGCATTCGTCGGCGGCGAATTCCGGGGTGAACTCGGCGTAGATTTCTTTCAACGCCTCGATGAAAGCCTCGAACGTGCAAGGCGACTGGGGGCGCTCTTCGCGCATGAACTCTTCCCAGTTGACCCAGCGGCGAACGAAGTCATGGTTGAAGGTGCCAGCTTGAAGCAGCAGGTTGGCGATGGCCAGCAGCATCGCGGCTTCGGTGCCGGGATAAGGCGACAGCCAGTAGGTCGCCATCGAAGCGGTGTTCGACAATCGCGGATCAACGACGGCGATCTTCGCGCCGCTCATCTTGCCTTCGATGATGCGCTGGGCGTGCGGGTTGAAGTAATGGCCGGTCTCAAGGTGCGAGCTGATCAGCAGGATAAATTTGGCGTTGGCGTAATCGGGCGAAGGCCGGTCGGCGCCTTGCCACAGCGCATAGCCGACGCGCGCCGACGCCGAACAGATGTTGGTGTGCGAGTTGTGGCCGTCCACGCCCCAGGCTTGCAAGACGCGCTCGATGTAGCCGTCGTGGCCGGGCCGCCCGACGTGGTACATTACCTCGTCGCGGCGGTTTTCGATGAGCGCCTGGCGAATCTTGGCCGCAAAGGTGTCCAGCACCTCGTCCCAGGTCGTGCGCTCCCAGTGGCCTTCGCCGCGCGCCCCCTTGCGTTTGAGCGGGAAGAGGATGCGCTCAGGGTCTGTGAGTTGATTGATCGTCGCCGGCCCTTTGGCGCAGTTGCGCCCGCGCGACCCCGGGTGCTGCGGGTTGCCTTCGAGCTTGCGAATCTCGCCCGACTCTTTGTCTACGTAAGCGAGCAGGCCGCAGGCGGCTTCACAGTTGAAGCAGACGGTCGGCACCAGCGAATAGCGCCGCTCGACTTTGCGCGGCCAGCTGCGCGCGTCGTATTCCATCCAGTCGTCCCACTTTTCAAAGGGCGGAAAGCTGGAGAGCTTTGCGGCGGAAGCTTTGGATTGAGTTGTTGGGGAATTCGGGTCGGGATTGGCAATCGCGTCTTTTCGCTCAGGCATATGCAAACCTTTCGACACGCTCATTATACTTTGATTCGCTCACCAGACCAACGCCTCGTGGACATCACCAGTGAGCCTTTGCATACGCACTGATAATCGGTATATATTTTCGCCATTGCGATTCCCTCTGAGAAGGAGAAACTGATGAAGAAGCTGACACTCGCACTGTTGTTCGCGACCCTGTTGCCGATCTCTTCGTTCGCCCAGAGTGAGCCGGAGGTCGAGGTGCTGAAATCCGGTTGGCGTAAGTTAGTGCATAACGAAAACCTGACCGGGCAGAGGATTCAGGCTATGAGAAACGCGCGCATAGACGCGCAAATCTCGGAAGAGAGTCGAAAAGATAAGCCCAACTATAATGAGATCAACCGGCTGCGGGACGAAAGGCGCTATCAAGTCACGCCGCTTGATCGGCCCGACCCGACCACCAAAAACTATGAGTATAAGTTTCGGTTTAAGAACCGCGGCGCTAGAGAGATCGTCAGCCTTGAATGGACTTACGTCTTCAGTGATCCGGCGACGCAAAAGCCACTGGTCGCGCATCGCTTTAACACTGACGCGCGAATCGCGCACGGCAAGGATAAACAGGTAACCGCTTACACGGATGCCAGCCCGCCGCAGATCGTCAACGCGAAGGCGCAGCAAAAAGACGGCAAAGCGTGGATAGAGGAAGTGATTATCACGAAGGTCGTCTATGCGGATGGTAGCCGGTGGGAGCGAAGATAGCCGCGCCAGTGCCGCTGTCTAACCTGTGGCTTAACCGCACGACATCAAACTCATCTCAACTGAGCGGTATAGCCTGACCTGCTTGCACCCAGATGTACTCCCAGATGTAGAGGCCGGCCAGCGACAGCAACGACACGGCGATGGCCAGGGGAGGGAACTGCGCCACGCCGCTTGCCAGTAGAATCAAAGGCAACGCGACGCCCAGGATGACCGAGCCGCTCCAGAATAGCTTGCTGAAGTAGCCGCGCGTGATTAGCCGCGCCGCCCGCCGCCGCTCGACATGCTCTTCCGGCATGAACAACTCGCTGGCCATCAGCACGCCGTTGGCGACCAGCGCGCCCATCAACTCGTAGTAGAGAAACTGCCACGCATCATCCATAGGCCGCCGGCCCGAGATCATTGACTCGACGGCCAGCACCAGCAGTAGCATGGCCGCGCCGGCAACGAAGGCTTGCACCAGCAGATGCACAGGCGTCAGTTGGCTGTGCCAGAAGACCCGCCCGCGCGCCTGCTTGAAGAGAAACGCCGAGTAGACGGCTGAACCCACCGCTAACAAACCGCCACCCGTCATCGCCGGCCCTTCGAGCAAAAACCAGCCGAAGGTTTGCGACGCCAGCCAGAGCATAATGACGCCGCCATAGGCCAGTAGAATGTAACCGCCGATCACCAGCCACGAGCGCCACTGCGGCATCAACAAGATGCGCAGGAACCGTTCGGGCCGCTTCAAATCCAGCACCAGCAGCGCCACGGTCGCCGCCAGGAAGAGTAGCGCCAGTTGCGGCGCAGCCGCCTCAAAGACCCAGTGCGAGCGGACGAAGCCAAACCCGAGCGCGATGGCCGCGAGCAGGAACGCGCCGGCGGCAATCGATTTCGTCCAGAGATAGGCCGAAACCTTCCAACCCCACGGACGATCATGCGCGATGTCATACGTCGTTCGCGCCTTTGCGTCCATCTCGGCCATCGCCTGTTCGTTCCGCATCAGCGGGTCCATCTGAATTTCAGACCACAGGTAGCCATCCGTATGCGACTGGTCGGTCGGCACCAGCGATGACTGATCGGCTTCGATGTAATGCAGCTTCGGTTTCGTGCCGGCTTCGGGCTTGCGCACCAATGTCTGTTCGGACGAAATCAGCCGTGAAATCTTTGCGGTCGGATCGTCCATGTCCCCAGAGACGATGGCTTGCACAGGGCAGACAATGACGCAGGCGGGCTCCAGCTGGGCTTCGACGCGGTGCGCGCAGTAGTTACATTTCTCGGCGGTGTTGGTGTTCGGGTTGATGTAGAGCGCGTCGTAAGGGCAGGCCTGCATGCAGGATTTGCAACCGATGCAGCGGTCGCCGTCGAAGTCCACGATGCCGTTCGCGCGACGAAAGAGCGCCGTCACCGGGCAGATGGTGATGCACGGCGCGTCGTCACAGTGGTTGCAGCGCATCACAGAGAAGTAGCGCCGTGTATCGGGGTACTGGCCCTTTTCGATGTACTTCACCCAGGTGCGGAAGGCGCCGACAGGGACTTGGTGTTCAGACTTGCAGGCGACCGTGCAGGCATGGCAGCCGATGCACTTGCGGTGGTCAATCAGAAAGCCATATCTCATTCTGGTCTCGCGTTGCTCAATGCGTCGTCGGTGTGGTCGTCGGCGAATTGAGGTCGAGCGAGCCTAGTACCTGATCTGCCAGTTCCATGCCGGCGTTGCGCAAGCTGTACTCGGCAGACGTGCGTCCCGGCAACGGCATGTTCACAGGACCGGCGCCCCTGGTTCGCTGGTAGACGTGCCCGGATGTTTTTGTCTTGCCTGTGCCCGGCGTAAAGACGACGTAATCGATGTACAGGTAGGCGGCATAGGCTTGCGAGTTGTAGGTCGACTGCTGGCTTGTGTAGCCTGAATCGGGCACCAGTTGAAACCAGATGACGTAGCGGTCGGGCGCCGCTTTCGCCGCATCATACGCCTCCTTGCGGTTCATGTCGCGGCCCGCCGGCTCGACCCTGATGTTTCTATATTTCTCGACGCGCGACATAAACCCGTCCATCACGATATTCAAATAGATGTCCGAGCCGGAGACGAAGGCGTCCATGTGCTTGGCCAGCAGGATCGTAAGCGCCGGCTTATCGTTCTTCTTCTCATCGGATTGAACGACGGGCGGCTCACTCTCTTTCTGCGGCATCGGGTCCGAGGTCGTCGGGCGTTTGGGAATGCGGCGGCCAGATTGTGCCTGAGCGACGGCGGCGTTGAAGACGAGCAGCGCGCCGACGAGCAGCGCCACGACGCGACGGCGAGCGAATGGGGTTGTGTCATGCATAACCGATTGCTCCTTGAGCGAATGACCGGCACCGGCGGCCGGCGGCTTCAGATGCCCGCGCCGCCGCTGAAATAGCCTTCGCGCCAGCGGCGCGTGCGCAGGCTGTGCGGGCTGAAGGTATTGAGCACCGAAAGCGGCGGCGCGTAACAATGCAGCGTCACCAGGTCGCGACCCTTCGGTTGCAGATTCATCAAGCAATGAATGTCCGGCACGTCAGCGCCGGTAATCGCGCCCGGGCTCCAGCGGTGTGTGTTGTATGGCCGAACGCGGCCTTCCGCCGTGCGCTCGTACATGGTCTCGGTCAGGCAGCCTTCGGCGACCATGACGACGCCAATCGAGCCGCCGTGATCGTGAATCGGTGTGCGCTGGCCCGAGCGCCAGCAGAGCATCAGCATTTCCGCATACGGGCTGCGGGCGATCAGGTTGCGCGCGTACTTGCGCTGGCTGAAGAGACGGTAAGCATCGTAATCACGCTGGCGCAGCAACAGTGCAGAGAACCAGGCCTCGACGTCTTCAAGCCTCGGCACCGCTTTGAGCTGGTTGATGATCTCGGCGACTTCGCCAAGGGTCAGTTCGTTGACGGCGACGGCGGTCGGCGGCGCGGTGATCTGGTTGGTATCGATTACTCGCATAGCAAATCTCGTGGGTGGCGGCTTTCAAATTGAAGCTATTTGAAAACCGTCTTTAGTCTACTCGCGAGACCGGGGTTGTCAAGCAGCGGCAACCTCGCTATTTGGTTCTCGCGGCCAAGAATCTGCGCCAACTGTCGGCGGATTGCTGCGCTCTCCGGCACGCCATTCGCCGTGCCCCGAAAAGCTAAACCGTTGCGCGCCAGTCGCTTGTCTCTGATTGCTTGTCGAGTAGGGCGCTGGCACGTCCGTTGCCACCTGAATGGCGGAATAAATATGCTTCAGGAGGCTCGCTATGTTGAAACGGATTCTGTCAATGGCGCTCGTCTGCGCCCTCTACTTCTGCTTCGTTTGTGTTAAGCCCGGATTGGCGCAATCGCCCGCCGAAAAGCCGATTGCGACGCCGGGCGGAACCCCTGATCAAGCGCCGCCCGGCCAAACGAATAACCAGCCGGCCACGCCTCAGACGGCGAAGGAAGCGCAGCAGGCCGCGCGCATCAAACGCGATATCGAGAACCACGGCATCGCCAGCAAAATCACCATCATCCTCAAAGACAATAAGGAACGCTACGGCGAGATTGCCAGCATCGATAACGACACGTTTCAAGTGGTCGAGGTGGATTTGAAACAACTGGTCACCTTCGCTTACAAGGATGTCAAGAAGGTGCGCTTCAATTATGGCGGCCCGAACCCATTCACCGGCAAGCGCTGGCACCCGCGATGGGGCCTCATCGGGGGCATCGCGGTGTTTGCCTTCATTCTGATCGTCATTCCGTTGAGCATTCCGCGGACATAGAGGTCGGCCCCACTCAACGGTATAGACTCAGCGCGGTCAGAGCCACTTCTTCAGTTTGAAATAGCCGAGCATGATGATGGCAATGACTGCCATGCCGATAGTCGTATACCAGACGCCGCTCGGGTTCTTGAGCAGCGGCATGGACTCGAAGTTCATGCCGAAGTAGCCCGTCACCAGCGTGAGCGGCAGCATAATCGTTGCCAGGATGGTCAGGCCCTTGACGATGTCGTTGGTGCGGTTGGCCATCTGCGTCAGGTAGATGTCGAGCGTGCCGCTCATCAGGTCGCGATAGGTTTCGACCAGATCGAGGGCGCGCACCGCATGGTCGTAGACATCGCGGAAGTAGATGCGCATCTCAGGCCGAATCAACGGCGTCTCGTCGCGGACGATGACGTTCAGTAATTCGCGCTGAGCGCCAACCGCGCGGCGAAATTGCAGCATGCCGCGCTTGAGATTGAAGATCATTTCCAGCAGCTTGACATCGGGGTGGATCAACAGCTCGTCTTCGACCACATCGATAGTGTCGCCGATTGATTCGAGCGTCGGCAGGAAGCGGTCAACGACGACATCAATGATGCCGTGCAGCACCTGGTCGGGCCGTTCGTAGCGCGTGCCGTTGGCCGCCAGCCGGCGCTCGATCTCTTTGACCGACAGGCTCTCGCCATCATGCACGGTGACGATATAGTCCGGCCCCAGGAAGGCATCAATCTCGCGCAGCCGCACCTCGCAGGGCTCCTGCGAGTAGTGCGTCGAGTTGATGATGTAGAATGAATAGCCGTCGTAGTAATCAACCTTCGCCAGTTGTTGCCGATTGCGGCAATCCTCGACGGCCAGTTCGTGAAAGCCATACTGCGCCGCAAGCTCGTCGAGCGAGTGGCTCATTGGATCGTCGAGATCGAGCCACAGCAAGCCGGGATGGTTGATGAGAGTGCGTAACCCGAGGGCGGCAGGTTTGACCATAGGAAAGTAAGCAGGAAGCAGGAAGCAGGAGGCAGTACACAAATCGTCATTCTCAACTCATCTCGAATTTCCAATCAAAGACTGCCACCTGCTTCCTGCTTCCTGCCTCCTGATTTATCTTCTGCGTTTCACCGGGCGACTGGTGCGCCGCTTGGTGCGTGGCTCTGCGGTTGCGGCAGCGCGCGTCGTCTCGCCCGCGGGCATGGCTTCAATCGCGGCGGGCGACGCCGGCTGGGCGGTCAGGTCAACCTTCTCCATATGAACGCCGTAGTCAATCGAGATGAGATACAGCAAGGCACAGATGGCCAGGGTCAACACCCAGTAGCCGACGATTAGAAACTTGCCGCCAACGGCCACCATACCGGCGACGACAATGCCGACGCCGACCAAAAACAGGATGCGCGGCAGGGTCAACTGTCCGCTCTTAATTACTTTATCTTTTTCTGCCATGTAAATCTCCAGGAAAGTCTGTGTGACAGATGATTATGCAGGCAAGCGGCGCGGCTTGGCAACCTGAGTTCGCGGGGATTCTGAGCCCGGCACTGGCGCGGCAAGAATGGCGCTCAGGCGGCGAAGACAAAGACGAGGATGACCGCGAAGGCGAGCAGGCCGGCGCCGAAGGCGGCATACCTGATGTACTGCCTCGGCCACAGACGCAGGCGGTCGCCGACGAATTTGATGGCCGCGCACTCAGCCGTCCAGCGCACGCCGCGGCTTGCGGCCAGGACGACGGCGAAGGCCAGCGGGTTGATTGCCGTAAAGCCGGCGGCGAGGCTGGTCAGACGAAAGAAGCCGGTGGTCATCGCGGCGATAAAGACGATTCCCAACCCCCAGCCGCTCTGTACCCATGCGACGACTTCTTGCCAACGCCCGGTTGCGCCATAAAAGGCGAGCAGTCGCTGACCCCAGGACTCGAATAGTAAGCGGCTGACGGCGTAGAGCAACAAACCGGCGACGAGGCTGCCGGCAGCGGCGCTCGCGGCAAAGCGCAGCCACTTGCGCGGCGCCGCCGTGACCATCGCCACCATGATCAGCGCATTGGGCAGCGGCACGAGGGCGCAGGCGATCAGCTCAAGCAGAAAGACGACCGCGGGAGCCGAGCGATGTTCGGCGACGCGCCGCGCATTCAGGCGAATTCGCTCGGCCCATCGCTTCGGGTTAACTTTGCGGATGAGTTGCATGAGCAGTGCTCATGTTAACACCGGAGAACGATTGTAGGCCATTATTGAGTTGCTCAGGGTCTATTCATTCCCGACTCAGAGACAAGGGATAAACCGCCAAGACGCCAAGCACACCAAGAGAAAGTCACTTGTCTTTGGCATTGGCTTGGCGCTCTTGGCGTCTTGGCGGTTTATCCCCCGTGAATGAATAGTTCCTCAGGTGAGGGTACTTTGTAGACAAAAAAGTCGGGCGTGGCGATTGACATTCAATCGCCACGCCCGGTCAACAGTCGCGACGGCTTGATCAATCGCTGATCTTGTCGCCGAGGTCTTCGATGGCTTCACCGACGTTGCGGCGGACTTTGCCGAAGCCTTCCTGCACATTGCCCTTGGTCTGGTCTTCGAGACCGCGCTGTTCCATGTCGCGGTCATCGAGAGCGCGACCGACGTTTTCTTTCACCTTGCCCTTGGTCTGATCCCATTTGCCTTCCATTTCATCCCGGTTCATAACATTCCTCCCATTTGGTTTTTGCGCGTTTATGGCGCGTTGCTCTACAAGTCAGCGCGCCACAGCCGCGCAAGATTCTTTTGTACAAGGGCCGTGCCAAAACCGCGCGCGCCGGAGATTGGCCGTAATCGCGGTTACTTGCAAGCCATTGGCGGCGCATGGGGTTTATCCCTCACAGGTCCGCGGGCTCGGATTCGCTACGACGATCAGGCTGCCTGTATTGAAAAAAGCCGATGTGCGGTGATCGCTTGCGCCGCGCGCAGGCGAGCGAATAGAGGCGCGCTTTGCACGACGCGCGTCGTCGTGTTTTAATCTTTATGGGCGCCGCAGCCGAGTCGCCGAGATGCGCGAACGAAGCGCGAAAGAATCGTGATCCTCAATTTGAAGAGGTTGCTACTTTGCCATCTGACCATCAAACCTCCGCTAACACACCAGACCCGCGCACCATCCAGTTGCTCACCGAACGCGAGAACGAAATACTCGAAGCCTGGGTCGAAAACCGCGTGCAATCGTCGGACTTCCGCGAGACGTTGATTAGCGGCGAAGAACTGCGCAGCGATTCACAGACTTTTCTGCGCGCCTTCATCACCGCCATCGCCAACTCGAACGTCGAAGAGATGCGCGGCAAAGAGTTCAACGCCATTCGCCGACTGCTGCTGGAAATCTCGGAAGCGCGCGCCGCTCAGGCTTTCAGCCCATCCGAAACGGCGTTTTATGTTTTCAGCCTGAAAGAAACCTTGCTGCCTTTCCTGAGCGATGAGTACAAGGCCGACCCGGAGCTGCTGTTGAGCGAGGTCAGCAAGATATCGAGGGCGCTCGACAAGCTCGGCTCATTCATCTTCGTTTCGACGATCAAGAACCGCGAGCGCGTCATCCGTCAGCAGCAACAGGATATGCTGGAGCTATCGACGCCAGTCGTGCAAATCTGGGATCGCATCATCTGTCTGCCGCTGATTGGCACGCTCGACAGCCGCCGCACGCAGTTGATGATGGAGCGGCTGCTTGAGCGCATCGTCAAGTCGCGCGCCGAGATTGCCATTCTCGACATCACCGGCGTGCCGACCGTGGACACGCAGGTCGCTAATTATCTGATTAAAACCGTCACCGCCGTGCGCCTGCTCGGCTCGACCTGCATCATCACCGGCGTCGGCCCGGCCATCGCGCAGACGATTGTTCACCTCGGCATAGACCTTTCCGGAATCATCACGCGCAACCAGTTGAGCGATGGCATACGGCTGGCGTTCGAGCTGACACGGCAGCGGGTCATCGCCATCAACTCGACTGCCGATGCCGAGACGGGCACGGAAAAGGGGGATAGCGATGAACGCGTTCAAGGTGCCCATTCTTAAAGTCGGCGACGTGCTGATCGTCTCCATCCAATCCGACATCGATGACCGCACGGTTATCGAGATGCAGCAGCGCGCCCTGGAACAGATCGAACGCACAGGCGCGCACGCCCTGTTGATCGATATCTCGCTGCTGGAGATGGTTGATTCGTTCACCGGGCGCATGCTGAGCGATGTCGCGGCGATGGCTTCGATCATGGACGCCGAAACGGTTGTCGTCGGCATGCAGCCGGCGGTCGCCATCACCCTGGTCGAGCTGGGGCTTGAACTGAAAGGCGTTTCGACGGCGCTCGACGTGGACGATGGCATGCGCATACTGAAGGAGCGCATGCGCGACAAGCAGCGGCGGCACCTCTACGGCACGAAGGAAAATGCCGCCGCCGGCTGAGCGCATTGCGGTCGCCACAAGCGATGACCTGGTGACCCTGCGACGCGCGGTGCGCGAGCGCGCCGCGGCGCTTGGCTTCGGCCATACCGACCAGGTCAGGCTGGTGACCGCCGCAAGCGAGCTGGGCCGCAACATCGTCCATTATGCCGGGCGCGGTTTTGCCAACATCGCGACGGTCAACCGCGAAGGCCGGCGCGGCCTGCGCCTGCGCTTTGAAGACGAGGGGCAGGGCATCCCGGACATCGAGCTTGCCATGAAAGACGGCTATACCAGCGGGCGCGGATTAGGCAAAGGCTTGCCGGGCGCGCGCCGTCTGGTTGACGAGTTCGAGATCACATCGGACGTGGGCCGTGGCACCGTCGTCACGATTACCAAATGGCTTTAGCACGATGAAGCAATTCGATTCGATACCGCTGACCCACGAAGCCCAGGTCGGGCTGGCGCGTCGCCACATCAACCGCCTCGCCGCCGAAATTGGCTTAAGCGAGCTGCAACTCGCCGAGATTGAATTAGTCGTCAAAGAGCTAGGCTCGAACGCGCTGAAGTTCGCGCGCGGCACCGGGCGCATCTATTTCGCCGCCGCCGACCAGCGCCTTGAGCCGCGCGGCATCGAAATCATCTACCTCGAC
Source organism: Blastocatellia bacterium (assembly GCA_035275065.1). Lineage (NCBI taxonomy): Bacteria > Pseudomonadati > Acidobacteriota > Blastocatellia > Blastocatellia bacterium. Next base: position 24,142 of record DATENM010000081.1, on the reverse strand, counting down.
AAAGGGCCGGGCATCGAAGACACCGCCACGGCAATCAGCGACGGCTATTCGACGACCGGCTCGCTGGGCGCGGGGCTCGGCGCGATCAAGCGCATGAGCGATGAGTTTTACATCTACTCGGCGCTCGACAGTGTCACCCGCCGGCTGCCGATGTATGGGCGGACGACGCACGGTACGGCGATTGTTTTTCGCAAGCGGGTCAATCGTGAAGACCAGGCGCCGCAAGCGGCTCAGGGCATCTGGGGGACGATGACGCGGCCCCTCGAAGGCCACATCGATAACGGCGACGCGTATGTGGTGCGCTCGATAGACAATCGCTTGCTGGTGGCGGTGATCGATGGTCTGGGGCATGGCGAAGCCGCCTGCGAATCGGCGCGCGCCGCCATCACGGCGATTGACAGAAACCTGGAACGGTCCGTCGAAGCCATCATCTGGGAAGCGCACGAAGCCCTACGCCAGATGCGCGGCGCGGTCATGGGATTGGCGGCGATTGACCGCGCGGCGGGAACGATTGAGTATGCAGGCGTCGGCAACACCGACATCCGTGTGATCGGTGGGCGCGAGCGGCTGCGCTTCATCTCGCTCAACGGCACGCTCGGCTCGCGGCTGGATCGCGTGAAAGTCTTTAAAGAGCATATGCCGAAAGTGGCGACCTTGATCATGGCAACCGACGGCATTTCCGAGCGCTGGGAGCCGGACAACTATCCGGGCCTGTTCGGGCTGCACCCGCAACTGTTTTGCGCGACGGTGATGCGCGATTTTTCGCGCCCCAACGACGACGCGACGATCCTCTGTGGGAGGCTGCAATCGTGACGGCAGAGATATTCGATAGCACTTCCGGTGCAACGCGGCGCGAATTGATCGGCACGATCTTCATCCGCCGCGAGAGCGACCTGCCGCGCGTCCGCGACCGTGTCCGCTTGACGGCGCGCGAGCTGGGGTTTGATAACGTCACGCAGATCAAACTGGCGACGGTCGCTTCCGAGCTGACGCGCAACATCTACGAATACGCGCAGACCGGCAGCATCAGCGTGTCGCTGGTCGAGCATGGCGAGCGGCGCGGCATGGAGATGATCTGCGAAGACAACGGGCCGGGCATTGATGACGTTGAGCAGATTCTTTCGGGCAGTTTTCAATCCAAGACCGGCCTCGGCAAGGGCCTCGCCGGCTCGCAGCGCTTGATGGACGAGTTCCGGGTTCATTCAGCCTCGGGCAAAGGCACGCGCATCGAAACCGTCAAGTGGTTCGACGATTTTCAGCGGGCGATGCGCCCCATAGATGAGATTCGCAAGCGCTTCTTTTCGGCCAGCGAAACCAGCATGGTCGAAGAGCTACAGGCGCAGAATAGCGAGCTGGTGCGGGTGCTGGCCGAGCTGACGCGCAGCCGTCACGAGCTGGAGCGGGCCAATCACGACCTGCAAGAGGCAAACGAAAAGCTGCGCCATGTGGACGAGATGAAATCGCGCTTCATCTCGACCATCGCCCACGAAGTCCGCACGCCGCTCAACGCGCTGACCGGGCTGTTGATGCTTTTAAGCCGCGACCAGAGCGAGCCGCTCGGGCCGCGCCAGCGCGAGACCGTCGGGCGTATCGAGAAGTCTACGCAGATGTTGATCCGCCTGGTCAACGACCTGCTCGACCTGTCGCGGCTGCAAGCGCGGCGCATGCAGATCAAGCTGCAAGAGTTCGACGCCGCCGAGCTGATCGACGCCATCGCCGCCGGCCTCAGGCAGACCGCCAGTGACAAAGGCGTCGAGCTGCGCTGCGATGTCGCCGGCGATCTGCCGAAGATTTTAAGCGACCCCACCAAGGTCGCGCAGGTGGTGACGAACTTCGCTTCCAATGCGATCAAATTCACGCCGCCGGGCGGCGCGGTGGTGATCCGCGCGGCGAGAGATGTCGAAGAGATGTGGCGCGTCGAAGTGACTGACACCGGTATCGGAATCACTGAGGAGCAGATCCCGCTCATCTTCGAAGAGTTCCAGCAGGTGAACATTTCAAACCCGCACCATGGCGGCGGCACAGGTCTTGGATTACCCATCAGCAGGCGGCTCGTGGAATTGCTCGGCGGCAGGATCAAAGTGCTGAGCGCGCCGGGCGAAGGCTCGACCTTTACAGCCATCTGGCCGATAGATGTGCGCGGCTACGTGCCGAAGTCGGTCATCGCTGCATAGAGTGACAGGTGACGAGTGACAAGAAAGGAAAGCCCACATTCACTCGTCACCTGTCACTTCTTATTCGTAGCGTAAGGCGACCATCGGGTCTACCTTCGTGGCGCGGTGCGCCGGGACGTAGATTGATAGAAAGGCCAGGAAGGCCAATACAAGCGGGGCGACGACAAAGATCGTCAGGTCACGCGCTCCAACCTGAAACAACAGATCCGAGACAAACCAGGCGGCGCTGTAACTCAACAACAGGGCGGCGATGACCCCGACCGCTACGCCGATCAGCGCCATGCTCATGCCCTGCCCGACAATCATCTTCAAGATGTCGCCGCGCTGCGCGCCGAGCGCCATGCGAATGCCGATCTCGTGGCGGCGCTGGCTGACGGTGCTGCTCATCACGCCATAGATGCCGACGGCGGCGAGTATGAGCGCCACCGCCGCAAAGACTCCGAGCAACACGCTGTAAAGCCGCGGTTGCGACAGCGAATCGCTAACCACTTCGTCCATCGTCTTCACGTCATAAATGGGCTGGCCGGGATCAACATCGAGAATCGCTTGCCGCGCGCTCGCGGTCAGGCGGGCCGGGTCGCCGGCCGTGCGCAGCACCAGGTTCATGACGTTCAAGGGTTTCTGCTGATAAGGCAGATACAGCTCCCAGCCGGAATCGGCATCGAGCGCCGCGTGCTTAACGTCGCTGACGACGCCAACGATCTCGCGCGAGACGTTGCCGGCGCTCGGCATGGTGATGTGCTTGCCGATGGCGTCTTCGTCTGGCCAGAAGCTGCGCTTGAAAGATTCGTTGATGATGGCGACCGGCGGCGACTGCTCGCCGTCGGCTTCGGTGAATGTTCTGCCGCTGCGCAAGGCGATTCCCAGCGTCTTAAAGTAACTGAATTGGATCGCCCGAAAGTTCGCCGTCAGCCGCTCGTTGGCCGATTCTGGCGGGCGTCCGTCCACCGTAAATCGCAGGCGAGCAATCGAGGTCGTCGTCAGCGGCAGGCTGCTGATGCCGCTCGCCGATTCGACGCCGGGCAGTGATTGCAAGCGCGTGAACGCCTGATTGAAAAAACCGATGATCTGCTTGTCTTCAGCGTAACGGGTGAGCGGCAGGTCTATCCACATGGTCAACACGTTTGCGGCGTTGAATCCGGGATCAACCTTTTGCAGCGACGCGAAGCTCTTAATCATCAAGCCGGTGACGATCAACAGCATGGTCGTCAGCACCATCTCGACGACGATCAAACCGCGGCGCAAGCGCTGGCGGTTGCCACCCGCCGACGAGCCGCGAGCACCTTCCTTTAAGGTTTCGTTGAGATTCGGTTTCGACGCTTGCAGGGCCGGCACCAGGCCAAAGATCAAGCCGGTCAACAAAGAGACGGCGAGCGTGAAACCGAGCACGCGCAGGTCAATGTTGATCTCGGCCAGGCGCGGGATGTTCGGCGGGTTGAGCGACAACAGCAGCTTGAGGCCGGCGAACGCCAGCCCCAGGCCGACCACACCGCCCGCCAGTCCCAGCAGAACGCTTTCGGTCAATAACTGGCGGACAACGCGCCCCCGCGATGCGCCGAGCGCCGTCCGTATGGCGATCTCTTTCTGCCGTGCGGCGGCGCGGGCCAGCAAGAGATTGGCGACGTTGACGCAGGCGATCAACAGCACCGCACCGACCGCCAGCAGCAACAAGATCAGCGCCTTGCCGATCTTGCCGACCACCTCTTCCTGCATCGAAATGAGGTTGACGCCGATGCCGCCGTTCTCGTTCGGGTAGAGCGTTTCGTTGTGCTGGGCGATGCCGCTCAGCTCGCTCTGCGCCTGCGCCACCGTCGCCCCGGGCTTGAGCCGCGCAAAGGCCGGGACGAAGCGCAGTCTGCGCATCTTCATGATCGACGGCGGGCCGAACGGCGGCGTGCGCAGGATGTCGCCGCCATCGAGCGCTATCGGCGCCCACAGCTCATCGCCGGGATTGATCGGCTGGAACTCTTTCGGCATGATGCCGACGACAGTGAAGCTGGCGTTGTTGAACGGAATGGGCTGGTCGAGGATGCCGAGGTCGCCACCGAACTGTCTTCGCCACAGCGCGTCGCTGAGGACGACGACGCGCGGCGCGCTCGACTGGTCTTCGCCGGCGCTGAAGGTGCGCCCGACGCGCGCCTGGACGCCGAGCGTCGTGAAGTAGTTGGCCGTGACTAACGCCCCCTGGATGTGCACCGGCTCGCCGCCGCGGGTGAGATCGAAGTCGGCTTGCGAGTAGGCGGCGACCTGCTCAAGCGTCGTCGTCTGCTCGCGGTAGTCCATCAGGTCCGGCACCGACAGGGCGTCTTTCGTCACGTTACTGCGGCTATTGGTGCCCCAGACCATGACGAGTTGCTCGGGCGCGGCGTAGATAAGCGGGCGCAGCAAGATGGCGTTGACGGCGCTGAAGATGGCGGTGTTGGCGCCGGTGCCGAGCGCTAGCGCAATGATGGCGATGACGGTGAAGCCGGGCTGACGGCCCAGGCTCCGCAAGCCATAACGAAGATCCTGCCAAAGGTTTTCCATGTCCTTCACCCAACCCTTGTTTATTAGTTTGCTTGCCGATTCGTTCAGACGCCGGTTGATGAACGGAGGCCAACAGGCAACCGGCGATTTGCATTCGTGAATTGCAAAATCGTTTTATCGCTTAGGAGGGTGATCTCTGTCAACCTGAAGTGGCGACCCTCGCAAAGGGACAGTCAGAGGCGGCAGTCATGCTTCGGCATTGACTTCTTCAGGGGCGCGCCGGCGAGTACTCACCCAGGCGAGCAAGGTGATCGCCATCACCACGCCGCTACCCAGAAAGACCAGGCGCAGGTTCATATCCGCGAGCATCCCGGCGAGCGCAAAGCCGGCCATCTCGGCCAGCGAACTGCCGAGCATGAGAATGCTCATCACGCGACCGAGCATGCGCTTGTCTGAAGACATTTGCATGCGCGCCTGGATGATGATGCTGACCGCGCCGCCGGCGACGCCAAAAGCGAATAGCGAGATGCAGGCCGGCACCAGTGTCGAAGCGACGGCCAGCGAAGTCAGCGAACATGCCATCAATACGGTCATCAGCGTCGTCACCCGGTCTTCGCGCTTAAAGGCCTTCATCGAGCCGGCCAGCACCATGCCGATCAGCAGACCAGCGGCCAGCGACGAGGCCATCGCGCCGAGTGCCCGCGCGCCGGCTTCCTCGCCGAAATGCAGTCGCGCAAACGCCGGCATCCCAACATAGCTGGCGCCGGCGGCGGCGAACTCGAAGCCGATCATATAGGCAAACAAGCTACGCAGGGCGCGGTGGCGCCGCGCATAGCGAAAGCCTTCGCCGATGCTGCGCAGCAAGGGTTGGCGCGGCGCGGCGCTGGCGGGCATCGCTCCGAACTCGCTGGTTTCGGCGTGTGGTGCGATGCGAATCATGCCGATCATCATAAAGGCGAAGACGAACGATGCGGCGTCGAAGGCGAAGGCAACCGTGAAACCATCCTTGCCGATAACGATGCCGGCCAGCGCCGGGCCAATGATGCCCATCAAGCGCACGGCGCTGCGTAGCAGCGAATTGCCGGCGACCAGGCGCTTGCGGCTGATGATCAGCGGCGTCACCGACTGGTAGGCCGGATAGAAAGTCGCTTCGACCAGCCCGAAGCAACCCCCCAGCAGGAACAGGTGCCAGCGCTCGGTGAGGTTGAGATGAACCGCCAATGCCGTCAAGCTCGTCACCAGCGCGCCGATGCCATAGGCCGTCAACATCAGCACGCGCGGCGAGAAGCGATCCGACAGCGCCCCGCCCATTAACAGGAAGGTCGAGCGCACGGCCCCCGCCACCAGCAGCACTGTGCCGAGCATCAGGCTGGAGCCAGTGAGGCTGTAGACCAGCCACGGCAGGGCGATGATGTAGAACTGGTCGCCGAGAATCGAGCCGCAATGGCCGAGGAAGAGGAAGCGGAAGTTGCGCACCGTGAGCGGCTGGAGCAGCGACAACCGGCGGATCTGTTCGAGCCTGATCATTTTCAAGCCGACCTGCCCCTCCTTCGACTCGGCGCTGCGGCGAGGGATCGGGACTGTGCTCTTTGCATAACGTTTGTCGCTCTCATCTTGAAATACGCGGCGGCGCGGACTGTGAACCCTTGGCTTACCCAAAGGGTAAAGGCGCAGCCAGACTTTTTCAATAGTAACTATGAAGGTGCCAAGCCCTGAGTCGCCGTGTCTGATTGGGTTCAACATGCCTGGAGGATGCTGGGCGACTGTCGTCGGGCTGCCGGCGCGGGCCAGGGCTCTGGCCGATCAGGGATGTCAAGCACAGGGTTGACGTTGGTATCTTAGCTCACACGCGCATGGATTACATGAGAAAAGTAGAGTGGGCTGGAACACAAATCGGGCGCTTGTAGGGACAGCGGCCCGAGAGAGAAACAGGGCCGGCGTGCCTCGCTGAAACCCTGAAGCACGCCGGCCCCGCAGAAATCATGATACCGGAGCGACTACCTCTTCGACGCCCAGCTCGTCAAAGATCACCCCAGCATCTCGCTGTCGTACATCCCTTAACATTGCTTACTCCTTCTGGCGCCCCGCGCCAAGCCCGGTCAACAGGCGGCGCGGTAAAACAGGGGAAGAGCGCCTCTCAATGATCTTCGTGTTAACGAGTCACCGCCCCTCGTTGAAAGCGGCGACCCCTGGGCAGTTAGAACCGGTTTCGTGGATTACAGCTTCGTCGAGCCTTATTCTCCGATCAGGAAACCGTCAGCAAACGTACACCCACCAGTGAGAAGAAAACCGTCAGCAAACGTACACCCACCAGTGAGAAGAAATCCGTTCGTCAACAAAATACCCTCGTTCATATTCGTTCTCCTTTAGTTTTGATTCTTGCGATTACTTCCGCTCGTTGCGCTCTTCTCTATTGCAATGGCCGTGCCAGGAAATGGCCGCTGCGCAACGGGAATCACTGACAAATAGAATCAATCACTTAGCCGAAAAGCCCGGAAAGGGATTCTTCGGGCAGAGTGTGTAGCTGCTTCACACTTGCCGCGAGTAACAGATTTGCGCCTGAGCTATCAACGGTTTAGCGAGAGTGTGAAGCAGCTACACACCTGTGAAGCGGCTACACACGTGTGGGGGTCGGTTAAGGGTTGGAACCAAGTGGCGGGCAGGGGAGTCAGATTTTGAAATCGAGGCGATCCATCTTCAGGTAGAGCCCCTTGCGCGACAGGCCGAGGTCTTTGGCGGCGCGGGCGATGTTGCCTGCCGAGCGGCGCAGCGCCTCGGCGATCATCTGCCGCTCTAGCTCTTCGACGGCTTCGCCGAGCGTCACGCCTTCGGGGGCGCTGATCGTGGCTTCGCTTGCTCTGCGTGCGGGCGCGGGTGTCGGCGCGGCCGACTCGCGGCCCGCCTTGGCGATCTCCACCGACAACCCCTCCGGCCCGACGACCGATGCCGAGTCGTTATAAGCAATGATGCGACGGACTTCGTTGCAGAGCTGGCGCACGTTGCCCGGCCAGTCATAGACGACGAGCAAGTCCAGGGTTTCTTCAGCGAGCTTGATCTCTGACTTGGCTGCCTCTTTTTGATAAAGGTCGAGGTAGTAATTGACCAGCGCCGGGATCTCTTCGCGGCGCTGGCGCAGGCCCGGCACCTGTATGCGAATGACATTCAGGCGGTGGAAAAGGTCTTCGCGGAAGCGGCCTTCGGCGACGGCACGCTCAAGGTTCGAGTTGGTGGCGGCGACTACCCGCACGTCCACCTTTTGCGGCGCGCTATCGCCAAGCGGGTGGATTTCGCCTTCCTGTAGGAAGCGCAGCAGCTTGGGCTGGAGTTCGAGCGGCAGGTCGCCGATCTCGTCCAGAAAGAGCGTGCCGCGCTCGGCGGCGCGGATGACGCCTTCGTTGGCGGCGAGCGCACCGGTAAACGCGCCCTTGCGGTAGCCGAACAACTGGCTCTCGATCATCTCCTTGGGAGCGGCGGAGCAGTTGAATGGCAGAAAGCGATTGGCGCGGCGCGACGAGCCGGCATGCACGGCTCGGGCGATCAATTCTTTGCCGGTGCCCGATTCGCCTGTGATCAGCACCGTGACGTCCGATGAGCGAATCTTGTGAATCTGTTCAAGCACCAGGCTCATGGCGCGGCTGTTACAGACAAAGCCGGGCAGTTCGACCTGCGCCAGCAAGCGCGACGGATTGAAGACCTGCGGGCGCCGGTTCTTGCTGCGCAGGGCGATGGCTTCCAGTCCCTGTTCAGCCAATTGCAGCAACGGCGCAAGCGTGACGGTGTGGTTGGTAAAGCGCTCGGCGGTCGGCCAGACGATGCGCAGCAGGTATCTCGTCTGCTGATTGCCGCCGAGGCGATAAACGAAGTGGCCCGCATAATCTTCGGTCCTGAGCTGTGCCATCAACTCAAGTTCTTCAGCCAGCTCACCGTCGCTAAGCCCGACGGCTGCCGCCGGCTTCAAGGTCAAACGATTCTTCAGGCTGAAGTCGTCGGCGACAATCTCGGCGATCACCGCGGCGCGGCTGCGCGATTGCTCGCGGACGATGGCGACGATCTCGTGCAGCAACAGCTCGCGCGCATGGCTGGCCTGCACCAGCCGGTGGGCGACGAAGCCGTCGAGCCCGGATGCCAGATCAAGCGTGGCGCTACGGGCACTGCCCTTCCATTCAAAGCGCAGGCCGGCGACCGGAAAACTGAGCGCCGCCATCTCACGCCCGACTTCAAGATCGTCTGACGGCTCGGCGCTTTGTTCGAGCGCTTGCAGGTAGGCGCTCGTCACGGCTTCGTCAGCGGCAGCGCCGAGGCGAACGAAGGTCGCGTGCGCCTCCCGCGCTTCGTTGATTGCCGCCTCCAGCCGCCCCTGCTGTTCGTACAGTCGCGCCAGAACGACGCGGTTGACCGCGATATCATACACACTGCCGCGCAGCTCGTAGACCGAGGTGCTCTGGCCGAGCGACTGAATGGCGGCGGCGATGTGGCCGCAGGCCGCCTGCACCTTGGCCGTCATGCGCATCATCAGCCCCCAGGCCATCAGCGACGGCGAGTCGCAAAGGAATTCTCGCACCCGATCAACCTGTAAGGCGGCCTGCTCGTTTTCGCCGAGCGTCAGCAAGGCATCGGCCAGCAGCAGATGAACATCCGCGTAGAAGCGAGTCGAGTTACTACGCTGGCAAACTTCGGCACCCAACTCAAGGACTTCTTTGGCCTCCTGGTAGCGCCTCTTGAACATCAAGCTGCGGCCCATGGTCAGGCGCGTGCTAATCTCGACCCAGAGCGTGTTCTTTGAGGTTTGAATCACCTCCATCGAGCGGCGGGTCAGCTCATCGGCTTCGTCCAGCTTGCCTTGCAAGAGGTGCAAATAGGCCAGCGTGTCGAGCACGCCCGCATATTGCGGCTTCTGATTGACCGCGGCAAAGGTGGCCAGCGCCTCTTCGAGCAGCGCCTGGGCTTCATCCCATCGGCCCAGCCAGATGAGCTTGTCGGCATAGTTGTTCTGGTTGATCGCTAAACTGATCTGGTTGCCGGAGGCGCGAAAATGCTCAATCGCTTTTTCGAAATATTGTAAAGCCTTTGGCGTCGAGCCGAGATTGTCATAAGTGATCGCCAGGTACATATGGGCGCGGCCCAGAAGGTCTTGCTCTTCGTTTGTGCCGATGATCGTTAGCGCCTGCTTGAGCAGGTGCAGGGCATTGCGGAAGTCGCCCTCGTACGCATGCATGTACCCGATGTTGATATAGGACTCGGCCAGTCGCCGCCAGTCGCCTGTGCGCCGGAAATGTTCGAGCGCCGAGGTGTAATGGTCACGAGCAATGCGAATCTCGGAGATGTTGCGATAGGCGCGGCCCAGCCCGAAGTAACATGCGCCCATGCCGGCGGGGTCTTCGAGCTGGCGGGCGATATGAATGGCCTGATTGAACAGCGCGATGGCGCGCGGCAGATCATTGTTGAACGAGTAGCCCCAGCCCAGCCGGATCAGCACCTCCATGCGCGTGCGCTCGGGCAGGCGCTCGATCTCCTGCGAGCGTTCGTACTTGGCGACGGCGTCGAGCTGTTCGGTATACAATCCGCGCTTTTCGAGCGAATCGGCGAGCGCGCAGCGCGCGCGCGCTTCGTCTTCGCCCGACCAGCCGCCACGTTTCAGAGCGGCGCGGAAATAATTGGTGGCCTCCTCGAAACGGCTCTCTTCGAGTGAAACTTTGCCGGCGGCAAACGCCTCCTCAAAGCTCTGCGCGCGGAGGATGTCTCTGGTCGCCATGTCTACTTACACCTTAGGACGCTTATGGCGCAGCCGTAGCGCCCTTCGCACATTGGGGCTTTGGTGTGAGAAGCTACAAATTAAAGATAATTGTGTTTCCCTGATCCCGGTTGCTCGTGTGAATTCTATGGGCTGACCCCGCCGAAGTCAAGCGTACGGATCAAAGGCAATCACTCGGCTTCTGTAATGCCGCGATACAACCGCTCAGCGGCAGAGTCTGGCCGCTGCCGATAAAAATGTCGAAAAATCGAGCTTTTTCAGGCCTTTGCCCTATCTGGCGGGCTCTGGCATCTCTGTTGCACTTTGCAGGATGGGCGAACAAACAACGAGGGGGGCGGGTTATGGCGATGGCGCGTTTCAGCGTAATGTACTTCGGTCACTTTATTCTCTTTTCAGTCTTCTTACTGTTTTACGTGATCCTGCTGGTCGGACTGATCATGCGCATAGTGAAGCGGTCAGTGGCCGAGGCGCGTGGAAGCCAGTAGCACGCGCGGCGCCAGCACAAGGAGGGTGAATCATGGCGATCAAGTTTTCAGAGATTCAGTCGAAAGACCAACTGTTAATCGAAACCGCGAACAGCGAATACCACTTTCAAGTCACCGACGCCGAACATCGTCGTGGGCGACTGACGGGCGGGACGCTCGGCGATAGCGAGCGCGAAGCGGTGCTGGCCGGCGCGATTAATGGCACGGGCGGACTTGGCCAGCTCGTCGAGGGGTTGCAACCGGGTGGCCGCGCCGTCTTCTATCTGACGGCGACCCGCGGCGTCGAGCGCCTGATTACATCGGTGATTACAGAGGTGGCGCGTCAAGGCGCGCAGAGTGGCGAAAGGCGGGCGGCATGAGGCCCGTACGACGAGGAGGGAACGACCTTGCAATGGCTCGGGTGGCTGGCGGCTTTGATTCTGCTAACGACAATGTTCGCGCAGGTGCGCACGAACTGGAAAGACCACCGGCTGAAAGGCGTGAACCCGTGGTTGTATTACGGGCAGGCGCTCGCATCTTTGTGTTTCGCAGTCTACAGTCTAACGATCAACTCGTGGGTTTTCGTCGTCACTAACACGATTGGCCTCGCGGCTGCTATCATAGGCATCTATCTCGTGCGTCGTTACCGCAAACCTGAGAGGGCCTAGATTGCAGACCGTCTCGATCATCATTCCCGTGCTTAACGAAGAAGCGTTGCTGGCCGGCACGCTCGCTGCCTTGCGCCGCCTGGAAGGCAATCCCGAAGTGATTGTTGTTGACGGCGGCAGCCATGACCGCACCCGCGACATCGCTCGCACCGCACTCCAACAATTCTCACAAGGCGAGTTCATCGAAAGCGCGCGCGGGCGCGGCCCGCAGATGAACGCCGGGGCGCGCGCTGCGCGAGGGGACACCCTGCTATTCCTGCACGCCGACACGCGGCTTCCCGCCGATGCCCTTAGCCGAATCGAAAGGGCGATCAGCGATCAAGAGGTCGTTGGCGGCAACTTCGCAATCAGCTTCGAAGGCCGTGACCTGTGGAGCCGCAGCTTCACGCGCCTCTACAATTGGCGGCGGCGGTTCGGCATCTATTATGGCGACTCGGCGATCTTCGCGCGGCGCGAGGTGTTTGAGCGGCTCGGCGGTTTCCTTAGCGCACCAATCATGGAAGACTATGACTTCTGCCGTAAGCTCGAACGCGCCGGCAAGACGGCGGTGATCGAGAGCCCGGCCATCACTTCGTCGCGGCGCTGGGGCGGCTGGCGCACCGCTTACGTGCTGATGCTCTGGGTTCTGCTGCAATGGCTCTACCTGATCGGCGCGCGCCCCGAAGGCATGGGCTGGATTTACTACCCGAAATCCTTTAAGCTGCGCCGCGAACGCGCCGTGGCGCGATAAGCATTCTCGTCAGAAGGGAAGCCACGCTTGTGAAGAAGCCGAAGGCCATTCAGGTCACGCACCTGTTCCCGGAAACGCTCGACGCGCTGCTCGACCTGCTCACCAGTTTATCGCCCGCCGACTGGCAGAACCCGACGGTGTGCGCCGGCTGGACGGTGAAAGACATCGCCGCGCACCTGCTGGGCGGCGAGTTCAGCATTCTCTCACGCAAGCGCGACGCCCATGCGTATTCGGGCAGTCCTTTCATCGCCTGGGATGATCTGGTGTCGCTGATCAATGACCTCAACGACACATGGGTAAAAGTGATGCGCCGGCTGAGCCCGCCGCTTTTGTGTGATCTATTACGTTTCGCCGGCGAGCAGACGAATCGATATTTTGCCGCGCTCGACCCGGACGCGCTTGGCGACCCGGTCGACTGGGCCGGGCCTGAGCCTGCGCCGGTGTGGCTCGATCTGGCGCGCGAATACACCGAGCGCTGGCATCATCAACAGCAGATTCGCGATGCGACCGGGCGGCCCGGCCTGAAAGAGCCGCGCTATCTGGCCCCTGTGCTCGACGCCTTTGTGCGCGCCTTGCCCCGCGCCTATCGCGACGCGCAGGCCGACGAGGGCACGCTAATCACCTTAGAGATCACCGGCGCGGCGGGCAATCGCTGGCACCTGCTGAGAGAAGGCGGCGCGTGGCAACTCTATCTCGATGCCGACGCGAAGCCCGCCGCCAGCCTCTCACTCGATGAGGACCTCGCGTGGCGACTGTTCACGAAAGGCGTCAAGCCTGAAGCCGCGCATGCCGGCGCAGTCATCACCGGCGATGAACGGCTGGCGCTGCCGGCCCTCGGCATGATCTCGATCATCGGATGAGGCGTAAGGATAGAAGATGCGAAAACTCACTCTCTTTTTGATTATCACTCTGAGCATTGTCGCGACAGCGGCGGCGCAGACCTCTAAGACGGCCGGCGCCAAGACGGTCGTCAGCGACACGGCAGCGAAAGGCATGCTGTTAGGCGCGCACCGCTTCTCGCTGCAATGGATTAGCTGGGATTACTTTGGCAAAGCGATTGTGACCGAGAAGAACGGCGCGCTATTTATCAAAGGCGAACAGCGCGGGCGCGGCAATGATGATTATGTGACGATGGAAGGCCGCATCACACGCCTTGCCGCCAAGGAGTTCACGTTCGAAGGCGACATCATCACGCGTGTCAGCCACATCAACAAAGGCGAGCCATGCAAGCGCAGCGGCGAGATGGTCTTTCGCGTCACCGGCAATCGCCGCTACTGGCGGCTTCAGCAGATGAATAATCCGTGCGATGAGGCGGCGGATTACGTGGACATCTACTTTCGTTAGCCTCGGGTTATCTTCAAGGGAATCCGGCGCTGGCCTTTATAGCTTCGTGTAATAGGCCTCGCCGGCGCAGGCGCGGCAGAGCGTGCGGCCTTCGCTGATGATCTCGCGGCGGTCGTTGATGCCTTCGCCGCAGCGGTCGCAACGGACGCGTGACACGGGGCGGCCCGGCTGGTCTTCTTTGGCGACGCTTACCTGAACGCGCTCGACTTTGAAAAGGTCTTCGTCGGGCAGCAGCTTGTAGGCGCGCAACTGGCGGTCATACTTGCTGGCGATTTCAGGGAAGCAGCGGTCGGCGGCGTCGCGCGCTTCGTCAAGCGCCACCACGCGCACGGCTTCATTGGTCTGCGTGTTCAGAAATGTCGCCGCCAGCTTGCCGTAATCATAAAACTTCAACGTCCGCTTGCCGAGCCGGCAGCCGGTCACCGTGTTGATGGCGTCGGCGGCGCAGCGGTCAATCTCGACAAAGACGAGCAGGGCCTTGCGGTCTTTGCCGCGCGGCTCGATGATGCCAACGGCGCGACAGCCGAGCAGCGCCATGCGCACGCCCAGCACTTGCCCTGCGCACATATGACCGTGCGAATGTTCAGCGCGTTCGAGCAGCTCGTCGAGCGTTTCCATCCTTCGCCTTTCGACAGAGATTATAGATGTGGCCGGGATGAACTGAAAGCTGATTGTCCGTAGGAAATTTGCTTGAGGCGCGATTAAAAATGAAACCCGATGCGTCACGAAGGGATGGCGGAGATTAGCCGGTTGAAAGATAGCCTGATCTCAAATGTGAATGGCGCGTTCTCAATCAAGAACAGCCCCACTTGTTAGCCATGCCGCCATCTCAAATCAGCCGGCTAGCTTCTCAGTTGGAAATAAGACACTCTCGTTTAAGAACGTCGCCATCATAATTGGGGATATTATTTTCTCAATCAGGAAAATCATCGTCTCCATTGAAAAGCCATCTGACCGGAAATTCATTTTGAAATATGGATTAAGTAATATATTATTCCCCAGGCTATAAGGTTGTAAGGCTAAACAACTTTCAATATAGACAAAATTGGCCGTCAGGCGTGACCCCAAACACGTCTAAAAGGAGCGTTCTGTGAAAAACATGGCGGGATACATCGTTTGCAAAAGCGACAGCCAATGGCTGACTCCGGTAGGTTCGCAAAGTCAGGTGGGCTTAACTGATTCCTTCGACTCAGACGGTCTGGTGTTTTGGATCGACGATTCCAACAATGATTATTGCCGCCTGGTGCACATGAATTCAGGGATGGTACTGGGTGGGAACAGCCCCAGGGTCTATATGCATACCCCGAACAATGGCGAGGATCAACAATGGAAGTTTGACGATGCCGGCGGCGGTTACCAGCAGATCATCCATCTGCAATCCGGCGATCTCTTGACGGCGAACGGCAGCGACCCCGTTAGCTTATCTGCCTATGATCCAAACAATGACAGTCAGAAATGGTCGGTGGCATTTCAGGGCTATCTCGCTCAGAAAGCCACCGAAAAAATGGTGACTCGTCAGGATGACAACAGCCTGGCAATGGGGCAGATGGATGACCCCGATCAACAGTTTTTTTATTTTGAACATATGGGTGACAGCGCTTACCGGATATGTTACAAGCGGTTCACCTCGGATATGCTGGCTCTGAGTTGGAAGGATTCGGTTCTCTGCTTTAGTGCGTGGCTGAACCAGGACACGCAGAACCAGGATACGCAAAAGTGGCTGCTTGAAGATTTCGGCGGCGGTTTTCGAAAACTAACTCTGAAATCCAGCACCAAGGCGGTGGACGGCAATGGTGTCAATGTCAAGGTGCTGGACGGCAATGGTGTCAATGTCTACCTGCACGATCCGAACATCGGCGACTATCAACTTTGGGCGCCGTTCGTGCGCATGGAGATCGATCTCAGCAAGGCGTATAACGAAATCACCTTTGCCATGGCGCATGACTCGCATACGGACAAGAAGACGGCCTATGGGCCTTATAGAAATCTTCCGGGCTCGCCCATGTGGGAAGACCAGACGCTGGATATCGGTCAACAACTTGCCGGTGGGATACGCACGGCGCGCATCAGCACCGGTCTGCCCTCCTCGGGTAGCGAGACGGTCATCCTGCAACACACCATCGCGCTGAAAGACTTTAGTACCTACCTCGATCTGGTCAAGAGCTTTCTCTATCAAGACCCCACCGCGATTCTGACGATCTATGACGAAGGCGACAGTTCAGGTTCTCCCTTCAGCGACGAGCACTTCGAAGGATTCTTGGCTGATCAATATGCGGCTTCGCTCGGCGGGACGCCGTCGGCGCCCGCGGGAATCTATCTGCCCGGCGTGAACGGCATGCCGGAGTTGAGTGACCTCGAAGACGGGCTTTGGCCCACGCTTCAAGAGATGCTCGAGGCCGGCGTGCGGATCATCGTCATCATGGCGAACGGGTTTCCCAAGGTCAAAAATGATGACGGCTCGTTAGCGCATCCGTGGATATTACCCTCGGCTCCGATTATGCGTGCGAACCCTTATGACAATCTGATCCAGGACAGCGCCATGACGATCCGCCCCGCCTGCGTCGATCTCTACACCATCGATCTGGACGTTAAGCTCTTCAAGTTCAACCATTTTTTCTATTCGCCGCTAGGCGTGAATGAAGAATCGTCGCAGGCCCTGAATATCTGGACGGTCGGCGACCTGCTGGTGGAGGATACGCTGCGGGCGTGGGCGTCCAACGGGAGGCCGCCGAATTGGATCAATGTCGATTTCTTTCAGGGCGTTCAAGGAGCCCACAGTTATCTGACCTCTCTGGTTCGAGCGATCAATTCATCAAGCAGCCTCGCCGACTTCGAAAAGCAGATCAAAGGTTGTCAGATCCAAAACACCAATGGTTTGCAGATCGGTTATCCTTACACGACGTATGACGACACACCGATCTACCATATTGTCAACATGAAGTCCGGTGCAGACGGCAACCAGTATGCGCTGGTCTTGTGTTGGAACGACATCAACCTTGCGCCATCCCCATTCAACGCCGTTGGCTACGCCTGCTTGAACATATCGGACCCCAATCCTTCGTTCACCAAAAACTGGTATCTGAGATATAACACACCGGCTCATGGAATCCAGCTTGTCGTATGGGGGGGGAGCGAGCAGTATAACTTCACACTTCACCGGGCTGTCCTGCAATCCTTGAAGCTGCCCGATGGATCGCCGAATATGACCTCGCAATGGGCAGACAACGTCGGGCGCAGCACAACCGGCTGGGAGCTGGTCTATGCCAGTGATACAGACTCCTACCTGATTCGACTGTCAGCCGACCCTTCACAAGTGCTCGGTGTCGTGGGCGGAGAGCCCTCCCAAAATGGTGCGATTGCTTTGATGGATTACAACGAGAATGATCTGTCGCAAAGATGGAAATTTGTAAGTGTAAATCCGCAACCATACTCCTCTTCCCTTTTTCCCGAGTATTAAGGAAAGGAGGTTGGGGCGCTCGAATGAAGGCGAAGGAGGGTTCAAGCCGGGTGTCCACCATACGGGCGCAATTTACAGGCGGTTGAATCCGCAGCCGCCTGACCCTTCATTCGGCGCAATCGCCGCGCTGGCCGCGCCGCGATTCAAAGTAAGCGCGTCTTCAATCGCCGCAGCGCGTCCGTTGCTTCTTCAGCGGTGAGCGATTCGGTGTCGAGATTGCGCAACTCGTCAATGACCGCGTCGTTGGCCGCCTCGAACAGCGACGCCTGTGGCGCGCGCTTGCGTGACGGCAGGTGACGCGCGAACTTTGGCTTGCCCATCACGTCCAGCTCGTTGGCTTCGAGATTAGAGAGTATCTCTCTGGCGCGATCCGTAACCACACGCGGCAACCCGGCGAGCTTGCCGACCTCGATGCCATAAGATTTCGAGGCGCTGCCTTCGACAACCCGCCGCAGGAAAACAATCGTGCCCTCGGACTCCTTGACCGCCATTTGATAGTTGCGCACGCCCGGCAGCAGCTTCGCCAACTCGGTCATCTCGTGATAGTGCGTCGCAAACAACGTCTTGGCGGTGTGCTGCGGGTTGTCGTGCAGGTATTCGGCGATGGCCCACGCCAGCGACAAGCCATCGAAGGTCGAGGTGCCGCGTCCGACTTCATCAAGCAGCACCAGGCTGCGCGGCGTCGCGGTGTTCAGGATGTTCGCCGTTTCGGTCATCTCTACCATGAACGTCGAGCGCCCGCGCGCCAGGCTATCCGACGCGCCGACGCGCGTGAAGATGCGGTCGAGCAGAGCGACGCGCGCTTCGTCGGCAGGCACGAACGAGCCGATCTGCGCCATCAGCGCGATCAACGCCGTCTGCCTCAGGAAGACCGATTTGCCGCCCATGTTCGGCCCGGTGATGATCAACAACCGGTCGGTTGAGTTGTTCAGGTAAACATCGTTCGGGATGAAGCGCTCGCCGCTGGATTCAATCACCGGATGGCGACCGCCGCGAATGTAAAGCTCATCACTTTCAGAAAGCTGTGGCCGGCAGTAGTTGCGCCGCGCCGCGACTTCGCCGAGCGCGCACAAGACATCGAGCGTCGCTAAGCCTTGCGCAACGCCTTGCACGCGGCGGGTTTCAATCGCCACCGCCTGGCGAATGGCGCCGAACAGCTCCTGCTCGATTTCGGCAATGCGCTCTTCGGCGCCGAGGACTTTTGCTTCGTACTCTTTCAGCTCCGGCGTCGTGAAGCGCTCGGCGTTGGCAATCGTCTGCCGGCGCTCGTAATCCGTCGGCACGTTCTTGAGGTTCGCCTTGCTGATTTCAATGAAGTAGCCGAAGACGTTGTTGAAGCGGACCTTCAACGAAGCGATGCCGGTGCGCGCCCGCTCGCGCGATTCGATGCGCGCGATGATGCTCTTGCTCGACGTGGCGACTTCGCGCAGCTCGTCGAGCTGCGGGTTATAGCCGGCGCGAATCGTGCCGCCGTCATTGATGTTGACCGGTGGTTCGTCGCTGATGCTTGCGCCGATCAGGTCGCGCAGGTCTGCCAGCTCGTCGAGGTTTTCAGAAAGAACCTCTAACAACGATGCCGTCGCGTCGCCGAGCAGCTCTTTAATGCCGGGAATGGCGTCGGCTGAGTTTTTGAGCGCCACCAGATCACGCGGCGTGGCGCGGCCCAACGAGATGCGCGCCATCAGGCGTTCGAGGTCCGCGACCTGTTTCAACTCTTGCCGCAAACGGTCGCGCAGGATCACCGCGCTCTTCAGCTCTTCGACCGCATTGAGCCGCGCCGTCAGCTCGCCGAGCTTCATCGAAGGCCGCAACAGCCATTGCTTCAACAGGCGCGAGCCCATGCCGGTGACCGATTCGTCGAGAACGCCGAGCAGCGTCCGCTGGCGCGAGCCGTCGAGGGCTTCGACCAGTTCGAGGTTGCGAACCGTCGGCGCGTCGAGCATCAGATATTCGGCGGGCTCGAAGTAGGACAGGCCGGTGATGTGCGCGGCGTCGTCCTTCTGAGTTTCGCGGACGTAATGCAGCACCGCGCCGGCGGCGGTGACGGCGAGGTCGCGTCCCGAGAGCCCGAAGCCGTCGAGCGAGCTCACCTCAAAATGATTGCAAATCAACTCGGCGGCGCGGTCATGCGCGAAGTCCCATTCATCGAGCGCGTTCAGCGAAGGCTGCTCGCCGGCAACCACGAATCGCGCCGCCCCGGCCTCCTTTTCATCGCTGATGACATGACTTGCGGCTTCGCGCCGGGCTTCGTTCTTGAACAACGGCTCAAGCGATTTCGGGAAGAGAATCTCACGCGGCGCGAAACTGTCAAGCTGTTCGAGAATGCGATTCCACGCGCCTTCGCCGGTGAATTGCGTGACCACGAACTCGCCGGTTGAAAGGTCGAGGAAGGCGGCGCTCATGCCCGTGCCGGTGCCGAAGACGGCGGCGAGATAGGTGTTGTCGCGGGCATCGAGCAGTTGCGCGTCAATGGCCGTGCCGGGAGTAATGATGCGCACGACTTCGCGCTTGACCAGCTTGGTTGCCTTCTTCGGGTCTTCGGTCTGTTCGCAGATGGCGACGCGGTAACCTTTGCGCACCAGCTTGGCGATGTGGCCGCTGGCGGCGTGATAGGGCACGCCGCACATCGGTATGGGATTGCCGCGCTCGCGGTTGCGCGCCGTCAGGGTGATCTCTAATTCCTTCGAGCCGATCACCGCGTCGTCATAAAATAGTTCGTAAAAATCGCCCAGGCGGAAGAAGAGCAGAGTGCCGGGGTTGGCCCGCTTGATCTCCTGGTACTGCTTGAGCATCGGTGATGCGTGTTCCATAGACTCTCGCTCCATCATTTGTCAGTGTGATTGCGAAACGATGGGGAAGCGAATTGCTGACTCACTGGCAATGAATCGCCGGACGAATAAGAATCATCCGAAAAAGGTTCGCGCCGTTTTATAAATATCTTCATCAAGGGGCCGATACTTGTCGGCGATCTCTTCGAGCGGCACGCTGACCATCTTTGTGCCGTGTACCGCGGCCATTGATCCGAACTCCTCGCGCATGACCATCTCGACGGCATAGACGCCGAGGCGTGTGGCCAGCACGCGATCATAGGCGGACGGCGCGCCGCCGCGCTGAATGTAACCCAGAACACTTACGCGCGCTTCGAGCCGTGTAAGCTCTTCGATCTGCGCGGCAACCAGATGGCCGATGCCGCCGAGACGGCTCTCGTGAAAGACGCGGGCGCGCTCGTCGGCGGTCAGGAAATCTTCCTCCGGGTGCGGCTTGGCGTCTTCGGCGACGACGACAATTGAAAATGGGCGACCCATCTGCTTGCGCTTGGTGAGCATGTCGCAGATTTCCGACATGCGAAACGGAATCTCCGGGACGAGGATCAAGTCGGCAGCGCCGGCCAGCCCCGCGTAGGCCGCTATCCAGCCCGAATGCCGGCCCATCACTTCGACAACCATGACGCGGTGCAGCGCCTCTGCGGTGGTGTGCAAGCGGTCAATGGCTTCCGTGGCAATCGAGACCGCGGTGTCAAAGCCGAAGGTGTAATCGGTGCCGGGAATGTCGTTGTCAATCGTTTTCGGGACGCCGACAATTGGGTAGCCGTGGTCGCGCCACATCCGCATAGCGCCAGAGAGCGTGCCGTTGCCGCCGACGACGATCAACCGACCCAGCCCAAAGCGTCCCCAGTTGTCATAAATCTTCTTTAACGCGTCGCTGCTGGCCAGCGGATTGACCCGCGAAGTGCCGAGGATCGTGCCGCCGCGATACTGGATGCCGGCGACCGAGTGCTTGGTAAGCGGCGCTACATTGCCATCCATCAAGCCCTGCCAGCCGGAATAGACGCCGAGAACAGGAATGCGGTCAACCTGAGCGCGCCGCACGACGGCGCGGATCACGGCGTTGAGGCCGGGACAATCGCCGCCGCCAGTCAAGATGCCGAGATAGTTGTCCATCGCTTTCAGTTTTCTGCCTTTGGCCCGCGCAGGTCTTGGGCCGGCGCTCGCTCAGCCATTCAGGTTGTGCGCGCCATGTTCAGCTTATATAATCGGCGTCTAGGTGGTCAAACAAGCTTTCGAGCGATAGTCATTCGTTGCCGCAGCAGGCAACGAATTGACGAGCGTCGAATCAAGAGAAGTTGCCGAGTTGAACGATCCCGTCACAAATCACACCCGGCCTAATATCCTCGCGCTCGACACCTCTGCGCGGCGCACGAGCATTGCCCTGGCGCGCGGCGACCGGATCGTTGAATCGCTGGCGGTTGATGGCGACGAGCGGCGCTCTGAGCGGTTGTGGCTCGACATCGGCGGGTTGCTCGAAGGCGCAGGGCTCGGCGTTGAAGCCATAGAGCTTTTCGGCGTCTGTGTCGGACCGGGCGGCTTTACGGGCTTGCGTGTCGGCCTTGCGGCGGTCAAGGGCCTGGCGTCGGCCACCGACAAGCCCGTGGCGGGCGTGACTTCGCTCGAAGCAGCGGCGATGGCGGCGCACGGCGCGGCGATGGTCTGCGCGATGGTCGGCGCCTACAAGGGCGAAGTGTATTGGCAACTCTTTACCTTTGACGAAGGCGGCCTGCCGGTTGCTCGGTCAGAGCCCGTTGTGTCAACATCAACCGGGGCCATCGCGGCGGTCGCTGACTTGTCGGATGTGGTCTTCGTCGGTGACGCGGCAGAGGCGAGCCGTGAAGTCATCCGCAACATCGCCGGCGCGCGGTTTGTCGAAGCGGCGAATGAGCAGCGCGGCGGCTGGCGCGCCCCTCAGACGCATCAGAATGTTGCTGAAGCGGTAGCGCGGTTGGCTTATTTGAAGTGGCAACAAGGAAGGGTCGAGACGGCGGCGACAGTCGAAGCGCTTTACGTGCGACCGGCTGAGGCTGAAGTGAAACGGTCGCTCGGATTGCTCGGCTCGAAGATCGCCCGCAACCGCCGGGCTGATTAATCAGGTTGCATGGCGGCTTCGACGCACAAAGGGGGATGAGGCATTGTCGGTCAGCGAAAGACAAGGCGAGGAGGCGGCGGCGCGGGGGCTGCCCTTTATCATCGAATGGATGCAGGTAACGGATCTCGACGAAGTCGTCGCCCTTGAAGAGAAGACCGGGCTGAACCGTTGGGGCTATGACGCCTACAAGCGCGAGATTCAGAAAAACCCGAATTCAATCATGTTGGTGGCACGCAATCTGGGTCTCGGCCCCGGCGTGGTCGGTTTTTTCGCCGGCTGGACGGTCGAAGACGAGATGCACGTCAATAATATTGCGACGCACCCGGAATTCCGGCAGCGCAGCATCGGCGCCCAACTGATGCAGACGGCGATTGAGGAAGGGCAGCGGCGTGGCATCGCCTTTGTGTTGCTTGAGGTGAGGGCTTCGAACGAAGCCGCGCAGGCGCTCTACCGCAAGCTCGGATTTAACTTTCTGGCGCGGCGCCGCGATTACTATCGCTTTCCTACGGAAGACGCCTTGGTGATGAAGAAAGAATTGCCAGTATCGGCGTCATAACCTGGCAGGCTGTAGTTGACAGAATCGCGGCGGGCTGGCTAATATAACAATTCCTGAGCGGGAGTAACTCAGCGGTAGAGTGCGACCTTGCCAAGGTCGAAGTCGCGGGTTCAAATCCCGTCTCCCGCTCCAGAAGTTTTAAGGCGAAGGCGCGATCTCGAAGCGGAAAGATTTGAGAAATGCCTTCGCCTTATCGTTTGAATCCCTCAGGCGGCGTAGCCAAGTGGTAAGGCAGAGGTCTGCAAAACCTTTATCCATCGGTTCGATTCCGATCGCCGCCTCTTTCTTTTTAACTATTTACGGTTAATCCTGAAAACCTCAAAAAGCCACTGTAGCGGGAATTGTAGCGACTCCAAACCATCTGGCATCTCCTAATTGATAAGTGTAGCGGCTGACTGTTGCTCAACCTCTGCTATTGCCCTAGCTGCATTGAACTCTTCAAGGCGGCGTGCCGCTTCCGCCTGATGCTGTTCTGTCGGATGTGCGTAGCGCAAAACCATCTGGATTCTCGAATGCCCAAGCATCGCCGCGAGGGTAACAAGATCAATTCCTGACATTGCCGCCCGCGTCGCCCAGGTGTGGCGAAGATCGTACAGCCGAAAAGGTTTTAGCTTGCTACGCTTCAACGCGCCGTAATGGGCATTGTTGAGCTTTACGACAGGCTTTGACGGGTCATCAGGGGAAGGGAAAAGGTAAGGGCTATCAATGGCATCCATTCGCCGTGTGACGACTTCCAGAGCCGTCTTATTCAAAGGGATTCTCCGCTTTGCCGCTTTTGTCTTGCCATAGGGATTGAAGATAAATGCGCCGTCAACGTTAATAGTCTCTACCCTGATGCGGTAAACCTCTTCTGGCCGCATTCCAGTTTCAAGCATCAGAATAGCGGCATCTCGCAACGGTTGCGAGGCTTCAGCCAAGTATTTTTGCTGCTCATCAAAGCTGAGAGACCGCATCTGCTCGTTATCTTCGTTAAAGAATTTCACCCTGCTAACAGGATTCTTGAGCAGCAAATCGCCTTTGATGTAAAAATTGAACAGAGCTTTCAAGCAAGCAAGCTCGCGGTTTGTTGTTGCTGGCCTGAGTACCCGCTTGGTTTTTGGACTTTTCTGGCTTGCTCTCCAAGTCTTATAGCTCTCTACATCCTCTGGTGCGATCTTGTCGAGCTTCTTATCTTTGAAAAACTTCAAGAGAGCATTACTGCTGACAACATAGCGGTGATAAGTATTAGGGTGAGCCTTATGCTCTTGCTCAGACCATTTCAAAAAATTCTTCATCGCCTCATTGAATGAAGGCGAAGGCTTTGGCTCGTTTATCCCTACTTCACCCTTTGCCAGCTTGGTCTTGTATGCAGACTCAATTTGTTCAGCTACTCTCTTGTTGGTCTGCTTGGTTGACTTCTGGATGTGTTCACCGTTCCAAATGAAATGGAACCAGTAGACCTTACCTCTTTTGAAAACTGACATGCTGTTACTCCTATGATGATTTGTCTACTCCAAGGTTGAACATTCAGCCCTCGGCGAGGACAAAGTTGGGGAAGTCCTCGAACACCCAATCGTTCTTCAGCGTCCGATAGATGATTCCCAAGAACTTTCTCGCAGTAGCAATAATCGC